>CAYNCH010000016.1:0-13953 GCA_964395815.1 uncultured Methyloversatilis sp. | reverse complement strand
GGCGCCAGTTCGATCATGCGCACCGTCAGCGGCCGCACGAATTCCGCGATCTTCTCGGCCGGCACGAACGTCGCCAGCAGGATGAGCACGACCGCATGCACTGCAGCCACGCCGGCAAACGTGGCAAAGCGGGCCGCATGATCACCAGGGCGACCGCGCTGGCCGGGCAGGGTTGGATTCAGCATGCTCATCGAACCTGCGATTATCCCTTGCCGCAGGCCATCCCCTACCGCGACGATTTGTCGCACCCAAATAGCTTCACGCTATCCGGCCGATCAATAATTCCATAGCAAAACACTCGGGAACTTATGCTAGGATTAGCACTCAAACTAGCTGAGTGCTAATATTTCGATCAAGGAGGAACCCGATATGAGCCATGCGTTGACCCTTGCCCAGTTTTCCGTCCCATCGGCCAGCGGCAGCATCGAAGCTTACATCGCCGCCGCCAATCGCGTGCCGATGCTGACCGAGGAAGAGGAAAAGCAGCTTGCCCGGCGCTTCCGCGACACAGGCGATCTGGATTCCGCCCGCGGTCTGGTCATGTCCCATCTGCGGCTGGTGATTGCCGTGGCGCGTGGCTATCTCGGTTATGGCCTGCCCCACGCCGACCTGATCCAGGAAGGGAACATCGGCCTGATGAAGGCGGTGAAGCGCTTCGATCCCGAGCGCGGCGTGCGGCTGGTGTCCTTCGCACTCCACTGGATCAAGGCCGAAATCCACGAATACATCCTGAAGAACTGGCGCCTTGTGAAGGTCGCGACGACCAAGGCACAGCGCAAGCTGTTCTTCAACCTGCGCAGCATGAAGTCATCCATGGCGCAGGACGCGCAGGCGGAAGCCGGATTCGCCAGCCTCGGTCCGGAAGAGGTCAAGGCCGTCGCCCGCCAGCTCGGCGTCAAGCCAGAGGAAGTGGTCGAGATGGAAACCCGCATGAGCGGCGCCGATGTCTCGCTGGAGCCCTTGTCGGACGACGATGACGAGCACTACGCGCCGATCGCCTACCTGGCTGCGGATGTCAGTGTCGAGCCCTCGGTGCAACTCGAACGCAAGGAGCGGGATCGTCTGCACGACACCGGTTTGCGCGATGCCTTGGCAGGCCTCGATGAGCGTAGCCGCACCATCGTGCAGCGGCGCTGGCTGGTCGAGGATGGCGAAGAAACCGCCACCTTGCACGAACTGGCCGCCGAGTACGGTGTGTCGGCGGAGCGCATCCGCCAGATCGAGGCGAAAGCGATGCAAAAAATGCGCGGAGTGCTGGCGGCGCGCATGTAAGGGGCGGGTCGGTCGCGCACGAAACGGGCTGCTGCGGCAGCCCGTTTGCGTTATTTCATGCGCTTCAGCCAGGCGGTCATCGCGGCGGTGGCCTGCACGACATTCGGGCAGAAGAGTTCGAGAAAGTCGCGATCGAGTTCCTGATCGATCGGTATCTGCTGGGCGGCGGACAGGGCGCGGGCGCCGTCGAAATCCACATACGCGAGACGCAGCGTCAGTTCGGCCGGCGGACGCCCGAAATCCGCGCCGGGCAGCGTGGCGACGCCCGTATCCTCAAGCAGGCGCGCGCACAGTTCGGTACTGCCGCGGACGCCGTGGCGTTCCAGCCCCTCGCGCAAGGGGCTGAAATCGGGAAACAGATAAAAGCCGCCCACTGGTTCCGACACGGCAGCGCCCGCGTCGCGAAGACTGCGCCAGACATGGCGACCGAGGTGACGCAGCACGCGACGCGACTGGGCGAGATAGCTTTCGATCTCGGTGCCGCCTTCGAAGGCGCGGATCGCCGCGTACTGGATCGGCGCGGAAGTCGAGGTGTAGGTTTCGCTGGCGACGGTGGACATCGCTTCGAGCAGCCAGCGCAGCGACAGCGGAAAGGTGAAGGTGCCGAGCCGCCAGCCGCCGGCACCGCACCATTTCGACAGGCCGCCGCTGATGATGGTGCCTTCGGGGTAGTAGCGCGCGATCGAGACGTGCTGGCCGCGATGATGCAGTTCGCCGTAGATTTCGTCGGAGACGAGGATCACCTTGTATTTCTTCGCCACCTTGGCGAGCGCCTTGAGTTCGTCGGCCGTGTAGGTGTCGCCAGTCGGGTTCGACGGGTAGTTGAGGATGACGATGCGCGGCCGGCCGGGGTCTTCCTGACAAAGGCGGTCGAGCTCGTCGGGCATCAGGCGCCAGTCATTTTCGGGCTGGGTCGGCACCCAGTGGATCTGCCGGCCGACGATGCGCGCCTGCGGGGCGTAGGACACCCAGCTCGGCGTCGGGATCACCAAGTCGCCGTAATAGACGAGTTGCAGGACGAACATCAGCTCTTTCGAGCCGGGGCCGATCAGGACGTCCTCGCCGCTGCGCTCGATGCCGTGCATGCGGCGGTGATAGCCGGCGACGGCGTCGCGCAGCGCGCGCAGGCCGCGTACCGGCAGGTAGTCCTTCTGGTGGGCGTTGGCGCGCAGCTCATCGACCACCGGCTGCGGCACGGGAAAGGGCGACTGGCCGAGGCCGAAGCGATAGACCTGGTGTCCGTCGCGCATCAGCTGCGCGCTCTTTTCGTTGATGGCGAGCGTGGCGGACTGCTTCAGGCCGCGTACGTTGAGATTCAGATTGACGTGCGGGGACGTACTCTTGCGGGTGGCCATGAGGTTCCTCCTGTCCTTCCTGTTCTGGCTAGGCGCCGGCCAGCAGGCGGCGCAGATCGGCGGCGACATGTTCCGGCTGCGCACCGTGCGGAATCAGCAGGCGCAAGCTGCCGGCCGGATCATAGGCGTAGCTGGTGGCGGTATGGTCGATGCTGTAGCCCATCGCCGAGGCAGTGTCGTCCCCGTCCACCTTTTGGTAAAAGACATGGAACTCGCGGGCAAGTTCGAGAATGCGGGCCGTGTCGCCGTGCAAGCCGATGAAACGGGCGTCGAACCATGGCACGTATTCCTTGAGCACCTCCAGCGTATCGCGTTCCGGATCGACGGTGACGAACAGCACCTGCACGCGCTCGGCATCGGTGCCGAGCAGTTTCATCGTTTCCTGCATCGCGGCCAGCGTGGTCGGGCAGATGTCCGGGCAGCGCGTATAGCCGAAGAACACCACGACGGCCTTTCCCGAAAAGTCGGCGCTGGCGAGACGGCGACCGCGATGGTCGGTCAGGCCGTCGAGCGTGGCGAGCCGGGCGAATTTCGCCCCGGTGACATCGGTGGCATGAAAACGCGCGTCCTCGCGGCTGCAGCCGGACAGCAGATGCAGGGTGAGCACGCCGGCACCCAGCGCCAGCAGCACGATGGCGATGCGCAATATCAATGGACGTAGCGGTGAACGTCGGCCGCTCCCCGCCCGGCCCTGCGTACCCGCAACCGATCCCGCGCCCCGGCCGCCGATCAGGCTTGCGGCGACGATCAGCAGCAGCAGGACGATGACGATCTTGAGGAACATATCGACGGATCAGTCGGACATCAGTTCGCCACCGCGAGCGCGTCGAGCAGCCGGCTGTGGATGCTACCGAAACCGCCGTTGCTCATCACCAGCAGGTGGTCGCCGGGTCGAGCGACGGCGACCACCTGCCGGACAAGCGCGGCAAGATCATCGCTTACTTGAGCCTTGTCGCCGAGCGGAGCGAGGGCGGCCGCGGCATCCCAGCCGAGATGGGCACCATAGCAGAATACGCGGTCCGCTTCTGTCAGGCTGCCGGGGAGGGCCTCTTTCATCGTGCCAAGCTTCATGGTGTTCGAGCGCGGCTCGAGGATGGCGATGATGCGTGCGTTGCCCACGCGGCCGCGAAGTCCGGCCAAAGTCGTTGCGATGGCCGTTGGATGATGGGCGAAGTCATCATAAACGGCGATGTTGCGTACCGTTCCGCGCAGCTCAAGACGGCGCTTGACGTTTTCGAAGCGCGCGAGCGCTTCCAGTCCGCGCGCGAGTGGCACGCCGGCATGGCGGGCGCCGAGCAGGGCAGCCAGCGCATTGTTGCGGTTGTGAGTTCCAGAGAGTTGCCATGAAATGCTGCCAAGATCACCACTTTTATCGGCAATAGTCAGCTCACCGCTGGCGTCGTTACCATGGACATGCCAGCCGTCCGGGGCGTTGAAGTGTTCCACGAGGGTCCAGCAGCCACGCTTCAGGACGCGTTCCAAGGCCGCCTCGGCCGCGTTGGCGACGATCAGGCCATTGCCGGGTATGGTCCGCACCAGGTGATGAAATTGTGTTTCGATGGCCGCAAGATCCGGGAAGATGTCTGCATGATCGTATTCGAGGTTATTGAGAATCACGGTTCTGGGGCGGTAATGAACGAATTTCGAGCGCTTGTCGCAGAATGCGGTGTCGTATTCGTCTGCTTCGACAATGAAGAACGATGATTCGCTGAAGTTGGCCGATTTTCCAAAGTTTTGCGGTACGCCGCCAATCAAGTAGCCCGGCTGCAAGCCGGCATCTTCAAGAATCCAGGCCAGCATCGCGGAGGTGGTGGTCTTGCCGTGGGTGCCGGCGACCGCGAGTACCCATTTGCCCTGGAGAATGTTCTCTGCCAGCCATTGCGGACCGGAAACGTAGGGCAGGCCACGATCGAGGATCGCCTCCAGCAGCGGATTGCCGCGCGCTACGGCGTTGCCGACAACCCACAGATCGGCGTTCAATGCTACTTGTTCGGCACCGTAACCTTCGATCAGGTCGATGCCTTCGCGCATCAGCTGGGTGCTCATCGGCGGGTAGACGTTGGCGTCGCAGCCGGTGACGCGATGGCCGGCCGCGCGTGCAATCAGGGCAATACCGCCCATGAAAGTCCCGCAGATCCCGAGAATGTGGATGTGCATGAGTGAAATACCCAGGGGCTACAATGAGCCTCATTCTACGGGAGCAAACCTGATGTCTCGTCGCAGCCGTCCCGCCCGCATCCTGAATCCGCAATCGCCCGCCCTGCGTTCCGAACTCGTGCATGCTGCCGCGCGGCTGATCGCCGAGGACGGACTCGACTACGGCTTCGCCAAGCGCAAGGCCCAGCGCCAGCTGGGTTTGCCGGAAAGCTTTCCGCTGCCTGGCAATGCCGAGGTCGAGGAGGCGGTGCGCGCGTATCAGGCAATCTATCAGGAAGACGAGCAGGTCGAGTGCCTGGCCTGGCTACGGGCCGCGGCCATCGAGCTGATGCATCTCCTGAGCCCGTTTTCCCCATGGCTGACCGGGTCGGTCCTGGATGGCACGGCCGGCCGGCATGCCCGCATCGATATCCTGCTGTTTCCGGACAGCGCCAAGGAAGTGGAAATCTTCCTGCTCGACCGGGGGATCCACTTCCACCATGGCAACCCGAAGAGCGATCGGGTCGAGGCGGTCTTCATCATCGACGATGAGGATATGCCGGCGAACCTGATCGTGATGGCCCCGCGCGACGAACGCGTAGCGATGAAGACCGCGGATGGCCGAACGCGCGCCCGGGCACGCGTGCAGGCGGTCGAGGCGCTGTGCGCGTGATAGAAATTGCTATCTGGACAAATTGCATCGATTTGCGGCAAACTTGCATCTATGTCGAACACAAAAAGCAAAAAGGCTTCGGCCAAAAGCGATAGTGCCGCGGCTAGAGCGGGTGCCGAAGCGCGGATTCTCGTCCTGCACGGCCCGAATCTGAATCTGCTCGGCACACGCGAACCCGACATCTACGGACGAACGACGCTGGCCGACATCCACGCCATGATGGAAGCGCGCGCCCATGCCGACGGTGTGCAGATCGAGAGCTTCCAGAGCAACAGCGAAGGTGGCCTGATCGACCGCGTGCAGGCAGCCGGTGCCGAGGGCATTGAATTCATCATCATCAATCCCGGGGGCTATACGCATACGAGCGTCGCCCTGCGTGATGCGCTGGCGGCTGTCAGGATTCCCTTCATCGAAGTGCACCTGTCGAACATCCACGCCCGCGAGGCGTTCAGGAGACACTCGTATTTTTCCGACATTGCCGTCGGCACGATCTGCGGTCTTGGCGCCCAGGGCTACGCCCTTGCGCTGGAGGCAGCACTGCAGCGAATTCGTAAATAAAACAGCGCCTTTCGGGGCGCACCCACTCGTTGGGACAGGAGAACGTATGGACCTGAGAAAACTGAAGACCCTGATCGACCTCGTCCAGAACTCGGGCATTTCCGAGCTGGAGATCAGCGAGGGCGAGGAAAAAATTCGTATCGCCAAGCATCTGACCGCTGCCCCGACGGGAACCACCATGGTCAGCATGCCGATGAGTGCCCCGGCGTCGATGACTGCCGTCCCGCCGGCGTCGACTTCTGCGCCCGCGGCCGTACCTGAGGCACCGGCCGAACCGGCCGGCCACCAGGTCAAGGCGCCGATGGTCGGCACCTTTTATCGCTCGGGCAGCCCGGGCGCCCCGGCCTTCATCGAAGTGGGTCAGGCGGTCAAGATGGGCGATACCCTGTGCATCATCGAGGCGATGAAGCTGATGAACGAGATCGAATCGGATGCCGATGGCGTCGTCAAGGCGAATCTCGTCGAGAACGGCCAGCCGGTGGAGTTCGATCAACCGCTGTTCATCATCGGCTAACTTGTCATGTTCGAGAAGGTTCTTATCGCCAATCGCGGCGAAATCGCTCTCCGCGTACTGCGTGCCTGCCGCGAACTCGGGGTCCGCACCGTAGCCGTGCACTCGACCGCCGATGCCGAAGCCAAGTACGTCCGGTTTGCCGACGAATCGGTGTGCATCGGTCCGCCCGCCTCCAGCCAAAGCTATCTCAACATTCCCGCCATCATCTCGGCGGCCGAAGTGACCGACGCCGAAGCGATTCATCCCGGCTACGGTTTCCTGTCGGAGAATGCCGATTTTGCCGAGCGGGTCGAAAAGTCCGGTTTCGTCTTCATCGGCCCGCAGGCCGAAACGATTCGCCTGATGGGCGACAAGGTCTCCGCCAAGGATGCGATGAAAGCGGCGGGCGTCCCCTGTGTCCCGGGTTCTGAAGGAGCGTTGCCGGAAGATCCCAAGGAAATCGTGAAAATTGCACGCGCGATCGGTTATCCGGTCATCATCAAGGCCGCCGGCGGCGGTGGTGGCCGCGGCATGCGCGTGGTGCATACCGAAGCGGCGCTGATCAACGCGGTGAACATGACGCGCAGCGAGGCCCAGTCGGCTTTCGGCAATCCCATGGTCTACATGGAGAAGTTCCTGGAGAACCCGCGCCATATCGAGATCCAGGTGATGGCGGACAACTACCGCAACGCCGTCTGGCTGTCCGAACGCGACTGCTCGATGCAGCGCCGCCACCAGAAGGTGATCGAGGAAGCGCCGGCCCCCGAGGTGAATCGCCGCATGATCGCCAAGATCGGCGAACGTTGTGCCGAAGCTTGCAAGAAGATCGGCTACCGCGGTGCCGGCACCTTCGAGTTTCTCTACGAGAACGGCGAGTTCTACTTCATCGAGATGAACACG
Organism: uncultured Methyloversatilis sp.; assembly: GCA_964395815.1. GTDB lineage: Bacteria > Pseudomonadota > Gammaproteobacteria > Burkholderiales > Rhodocyclaceae > Sulfuricystis. The sequence continues at coordinate 6,566 of CAYNCH010000016.1, read as the reverse complement.
CGTGTCCAGGTCGAGCATCCGGTGACCGAGCTGGTGACCGGGATCGACATCGTGACGGCGCAGATTCGCGTCGCGGCCGGCGAGAAGCTCTGGTTCCGCCAGCGCGACATCGAGGTCAAGGGTCACTCGATCGAATGCCGCATCTGTGCCGAAGATCCCTACAAGTTTACGCCATCGCCCGGCAAAATCACCAACTGGCATCCGGCGGGCGGCCCCGGGGTGCGCGTTGATTCGCATGTCTATTCGGGATATACGGTACCTTCGCATTACGACTCGATGATCGCCAAGCTCATCACCTACGGCGACACGCGCGAGCAGGCCATCCGCCGCATGCGCATCGCCCTGTCGGAGATGATGGTCGATGGCATCAAGACCAACATCCCGCTGCACCAGGACCTGATGCTTGACGAACGCTTCATCCAGGGCGGGACGAGCATTCATTACCTGGAAGAAAAACTCGCCGCGCGCGAGGAAGCCAACCGCAAATAATGTGGCTGGAAGTCGCGCTCGTCACTGACGCGGTGCATGCCGAGGCGATCTCGGATGCACTGCTTGAAGCGGGCGCGATCTCGGCCAGCGTCGAGGACGCGCAGGCAGGCACCGAGTTCGAGACGCCACAATTCGGCGAGCCTGGATCACCGACGACGCCGATCTGGGATCAAAGCCGTGTCGTTGCCCTCTTCGAGCCGGCCGCCGACCTGCAGGAGCGTGTCGAGTCGGCCGTCCGCACCGCCGGACTTGCCGAGGTTCCGGAAATTACATTCACCGAAATTGCTGAGCAGGACTGGGTGCGGCTCACACAGTCCCAGTTCGATCCGATCCGCATCTCCGACCGGCTCTGGATCGTACCTTCGTGGCATGCTGCGCCGGACCCGCAGGCGGTCAACCTCGAACTCGATCCAGGCCTCGCCTTTGGCACCGGCAGCCACCCGACCACGCGGCTCTGCCTCGAATGGCTGGAGACGAACGTGCTGCCCGGCGGCACGTTGCTCGACTATGGCTGCGGTTCGGGCATCCTCGGCATCGCGGCGCTGAAACTGGGGGCCGGCGACGTGCTGGGCATCGACATCGATCCGGCCGCCCTGACGGCCGCCGCCGATAACGCGACGCGCAACGGCGTCAGCTTGCGGCTGGCCCACTCCAGCGCGCCACTGACGGAAACTTTCGACCGCGTGGTGGCGAACATCCTCACCAATCCGCTGATGCTGCTCGCGCCCCTGCTAACTTCGCGGGTCAAGCCCGGTGGCCGGCTGGCCTTGTCCGGCGTACTCGAAACCCAGGCCGGGCAAGTCATCGCCGCCTATGCACCGCACCTGCCGCTGGTCATCGGTGCGACGCACGAGGGATGGGTCAGGCTTGAGGGCATTAAACTCGCTACATGCTGACCCGTTGCCCCCACTGTCACACTGCCTTTCGCGTCACCTCCGAGCAATTGAAGGTACGGCAGGGGCGGGTGCGTTGCGGGGCGTGCAGTGAAGTCTTCGATGCCCTCGACAGCTTGGCCGATGAAATTGCGGTGTCTGCCCCGCTACCTGCTCCGGAACCGGAGCCTGCGCTCCACTCCGGGCCCGGGCCGGAGTGCGCGCCGGAAGCGCAGCCCGAACCTCACGTAGCGACGATTCCCGCACCGGTACCTGAACCCTTGCCGGATCCATTGCCCGAACCTGTGGCGATTCCCGTTGAGGAGGCCGAAAGTCGGCCTGTGCAGGACGGCGCAGCCGCCACGGCAACCTCCCCCGCCACGGCGACCCCCACCGTCGTGGACACGACCCCCGCCGAGCCGGCAACCCGGGATGAAATGCCGCCCGCCTGGGACGGCGTGGCCGAAACTCCGCTGCCGCGCCGCTGGCCATGGGCGGTCGGCGTGCTTGCCTTGCTGGCGCTGGCGGCGGGCCAGCTTGCCTATATCTACCGCGTCGAACTCGCCGTGCTGTCGCCTGAGCTGCGTCCACTGCTGGTGTCCGCCTGCGAACTGGCCGGCTGCAGCGTGCCCTTCCCGCATCGTCCCGAACTGGTCGGCATCGACAGTTCCGACCTTGAGCCGGCCGGCGGCGACCGCCTGCTGCTCACCGCCGTGCTGAAGAACCGTGCGCCCTTTGTGCAGGAGGTGCCGCATCTCGAACTGACGCTGACCGACACGCAGGACAATGCCCTGCTGCGCAAGGTGCTGCCGCCCGCCGACTGGCTGCCTGCGGGACAGTCGGCCACGGCGGGTTTCGCCGCGCGCAGCGAGATTGCCGTCAAGCTGTTGCTCGAAGCGAAGGGCGTACCGGCGGTCGGCTATCGCCTCTATCTTTTTTATCCCTGACAGGACTCCATCCCGACATGAACACGCTCATCTGCGGCTCGCTCGCCTACGACACCATCATGGTGTTCAACGATCGCTTCAAGCACCACATCCTGCCCGAGCAGATCCATATCCTCAACGTGGCCTTCCTCGTGCCGGACATGCGCCGGGAGTACGGCGGCTGCGCCGGCAACATCGCTTACAGCCTGCGTCTGCTTGGCGGCAATCCACTGATCATGGCGACTGTCGGCGACGACTGCGAGCCCTACATGACGCGCCTGAAGATGTTCGGCCTGCCGGCCACGCACGTGCGCCGGGTACCGGACAGTTTCACGGCGCAGGCGTTCATCACCACCGATCTCGACGACAACCAGATCACCGCCTTCCATCCGGGCGCGATGAATTCCTCGCACCTCAATCGCATCGGCGAGGCGGCGGATGTCACACTGGGTATCGTGTCGCCCGACGGACGAGCTGGGATGATGCAGCACGCGCGCGAGTTCAACGAACTGGGCATTCCCTTCGTCTTCGATCCCGGCCAGGGCCTGCCGATGTTCGACGGCCCGGAGCTGCTCGAATTCCTCCGCCTCGCCGACTACTGCACGGTCAACGACTACGAAGCCAAGCTGCTTACGGAGCGCACCGGCAAGACGATCGAGGAGCTGGCGCGCGAGGTACGCGTGCTGGTCGTCACGCTCGGCGCGCAGGGCTCGCGTTTCCATGCGGACGGCGTGTGCATCGACATTCCGGCGGTACCGGCCGAAGAGTTGCTGGACCCCACCGGCTGCGGCGATGCCTACCGTGCCGGTTTGCTCTACGGCATCCAGCAAGGCTGGAGTTGGCAGAAGACCGGCCGGCTTGCCGCGCTCATGGGCAGCATCAAGATCGGCCACCGCGGCGGCCAGAACCACAAGCCGACCCGCGCGGATATCGCCGCGCGGTTCATGGCCGCGTTCGGCGAAAGCCTGGACTGAAGTCCAGACCCGCCATCCCCCAGCCCCTTCCTCGCGGAAGGGGAGACTTGCTGCTCGCTGCGCTCGTTTTACTCTTCGCCCTGGGCGGCGATCTCGGCCTTGACCTGTTCCATGTCCAGCGCCTTGACCTGCTCGATCAGTTGATCGAGGGCGGAAGCGGGCAGGGCGCCGGCCTCGGCGTAGAGGATTACCTGCTCGCGGAACACCATCAGCGTCGGGATCGAGCGGATGTTGAAGCCGGCCGCCATCTCGCGCTCTTCCTCGGTATTCACCTTCGCGAAGGCGATGTCCGGATATTTGTCCGACGCGGCCTCGAAGGTCGGCCCGAAGGATTTGCAGGGCCCACACCACTCCGCCCAGAAGTCGATGATGACGATGTCGTTGTTGTTGATGGTTTCCTTGAAATTGTCGGCGGTGAGCGTGATGGTAGCCATGGGGGTTCCTGAGGGTGGGTCGGTGTGAAAAAATGGAGCGGCCATGCTACACCGCTTTCCCCCATGAACTCAAAGTCCTCCAAGACCCCGACCGGACGCTTTGCGCCCTCGCCGACCGGCCCGCTGCATTTCGGGTCGCTGGTCGCCGCCCTTGGCTCGTATCTGGAGGCGAGAGCGCGTGGCGGCCACTGGCGGGTGCGCATGGAAGACGTGGATCAACCGCGCTGCCGGCCGGAACATGCGAAAGACATCCTGCGCACGCTCGAGGCCTTCGGCTTCGAATGGGATGGCGCCGTGATGGTGCAGAGCACGCGCACCGGCCGCTATCGCGAAGTGCTGGAAAGGCTGAAGCGTGAAGGCCTCGTCTATCCCTGCGGCTGCACGCGGGCGGAACTGGTACACGCCGTCCCGGGCATCGACGGCGCACCCGTTTATCCCGGCACCTGTCGTGCCGGCCTGCCGGCGGGCAAGTCGGCGCGGGCCTGGCGTCTGCGTGTCGCGGGGGCGATCGACTTCGACGATCGCGTGCAGGGGCTGCAGCATCAGGATCTGCCGGGCGATGTGGGTGATTGCGTACTACTGCGCGCCGACGGCTATTTCGCCTACCAGCTTGCCGTGGTGGTCGATGATGCCGACCAGGGCATCGACCACGTCGTGCGCGGCGCCGACCTGATCCACTCGACGGCGCGGCAGGTTTTCCTGCAGCGTTTGCTCGGATACCCCACCCCGCAGTACGCACACCTGCCGGTCGCTGTCGACGCCGCGGGCGCCAAGCTTTCGAAGCAGACGCATGCCGCGCCCGTCGACGCACGCGACCCCGTGCCGGCCCTGTTTGCCGCCGCGCATTTTCTGGGCCAGAATCCACCCGCAGAACTGAACCGTTGCCGTCTCGCCAGCGCCGACTTTTGGGCCTGGGCGTTGCAAAACTGGCGGCTTGAGCGCGTACCGCGCGTGATGTCCCAAACTATCGAGGAGCTCACATGATCGTCAATGACGATGCCGGCCTCCGCCGCATCCTGGAAAACCACAAGGTCATCGCCATGGTCGGCCTCTCGCCGAAGGAAGACCGCCCGAGCCATCACGTCGCGCGCTACCTGCTGGCGCACGGCTACACGGTGATCCCCGTCAACCCCGGCCAGCGCGAGATCCTCGGCCAGACCTGCTACCCGAGCCTGAAGGACATTCCCGTGAAGGTGGACATGGTCGACGTCTTCCGCAATTCGGCCGACGTGCCGCCCATCGCCGCCGACGCCATCGCCATCGGCGCGAAATCCCTGTGGTTGCAACTTGGTGTGATCAACCATGAGGCGGCGGAGCAGGCGGTGGCTGCCGGTCTCGACGTGGTGATGGACCGCTGCCCGAAAATCGAGTACCCACGCCTGTTCGGGTAAAAGTCGGCGCGGGCGGGACGGCGTTGTCAGGCAGTATCGCCGCTGAACAATCAGCAATCTCCCTTGGCCTGCTGATAGTGTAGAACGTACTTCATGTCTTCATCGGCGGTATGGGTCTTGATCCAATTGCTGACAAATCCAAGCAACTGATTGGCGACATCTTCGCCGTCGAACAATGCCTGCTTATGCCGTTCCAATTCACGAACAAGTTCGCGGTGTCTGGCGCGATGTTCGTCAATTTCGGCAAAACCAATCTGCTCCAGAAACTTTTCCTCGAAAGCGAAATGCTCAACAACATACGTTTCCAGGGCCGTCAGCGCATCAAAGGTTGCTGAGGTCGCGTGCCCTCGCTGCATCCATTCATGCAAACGGTTGTATAGCTCCACCAGTCTGGAATGCTGCGCGTCAATCTCGCCAATTCCGGTCTGTGGAATTTCCGAGGGAGAGATCGTGCCGATTGATTCTGGATTCATTGGAGTTTGCAACGTGGCCAAGAAAGTCGGTGTGAGTATAGGCTTCCAAGGCCGAGAGCCGAAATGGCAGAGACGCCGGATCGATGTATTTCTGGCCATCCACCGCCGTCCGGCCGGTACCGGTTTTTGCGCATGGCTCTTCAAGCCACAACCGCACACCATAAAAAAAGCCGGCCACCGCAAGGTGGCCGGCCTTTCAGAAACATACGGATCTTAGTGTGCCGATGCCGAGGCCGCACCCACGCCGGTTTCGGAACGGGTCAGCTGGTCGGCGAACAGGCCGCGTTCTTTCTGCGCCTGCGCGCTGTTGTCGAACTTCGACACCAGCCAGATGACGGCGAAGGCGGCGGTCATCGAGAAGATGGCCGCAGACGCGTAGGGGAACATCGCGCTGCCCTTCGGGTTGCCCAGCGCGGCTTCCCAGACCGCCGGCGACAGGATCGTCAAGACCACCGACAGGACCAGACCGACGCTGCCGCCGGCGACGGCGCCCTTGGTGGTGCAGTCTTTCCACAGCACCGACATGAACAGCACCGGGAAGTTGGCCGAGCAGGCGATCGTGAAGGCCAGCATCACCATGAAGGCGACGTTCTGCTTCTCGAAGATGATGCCGAGCAGCACGGCGATCACGCCGAGGATCAGTGTGGTGATCTTCGACACGCGCAGTTCGGTCGCGCTATCGACATTGCCATGCCGCCACACCGAGGCGTAGAGGTCATGCGACACGGCCGAGGCGCCCGACAGCGTCAGGCCGGCCACCACCGCGAGGATCGTGGCGAAAGCCACGGCGGAGATGAAGCCGAGGAACATGTTGCCGCCGACGGCGTTGGCCAGATGCACCGCCGCCATGTTGCCGCCGCCCTTGAGACCCTTGGCGATGTCGCCATCGACGTAGTAGGCGGCAGGGTCCTGGATCAGCATGACCACGGCGCCAAAGCCGATGATGAAGGTGAGGATGTAGAAGTAGCCGATCCAGGTCGTCGCCCAGGCCACCGACTTGCGGGCTT
>CAYNCH010000015.1:2349-14186 GCA_964395815.1 uncultured Methyloversatilis sp. | reverse complement strand
CGTGCCGCACTGCGGTATGCCGGGTTGTGGGAACCGATCCAGTCGAAGCTCGTGCTCGGCGAGAACGCCAGCCAAGCGACACAGTTCGCCGCCGCGGCACGACCGCGCACGCTTTCCATGCTTACTTCCATCAGCCCGCGGCGCGCGCGATCTTCGTGCGCTACGGTTTCGTGCTGCCCGACGAGCGCTGACACATGGATTGGCAGGCCATCGTCCTATCGCTGCAGTTGGCGCTGGGGACCCTGGCGGTGCTGCTGCCGCTTGCGCTGTTCGGTGCGCGCGCCCTGGCACGCTGGTCCTCGCCCGTGGAAAACGTGCTGGAGGGAACCGTCACCGATCTGATGCTGCTCGGACCGGAAGCCGTCATCTGGATCGCGGCTGAAGGCCTGCCCGACGCGCCGATCCAGATGCGACTGCCGACACGTGCCCTCGAACGCTACCGTGTCGCCACGGACAGCCGCGTGCGCTTCAGCCTGCGCCCCGCAGACATCGTCGTGCTGGAAAACTGACTTCGCAAGGGCGAAGACGGGTTCTGCCGTAGTCAATGCCGATCAGTCGTCCATGCCATAATTCCCGCCCATGATCGGTATCCTGCTCATCACCCACGACACCCTCGGCGAATCGCTGCTGCAGTGCGCGAGCCACGTCCTCAACAAGCGGCCTGACCAGATCCTGCAGCTCGGGATGGCGGCCGGCGACGATCCGAACGACCTGCTGCCGCTGGCGAAGAAACTGCTCAAGCTGATCGATACCGGCGAAGGTGTGCTGGTGATCACCGACATCTACGGTGCCTCGCCCTCCAACCTCGTCGCCAAGCTGCTGCAGCCGGGCAAGATCGAGGGTGTCGCCGGCGCCAACCTGCCACTGTTGCTGCGCGCCATCAACAATCGTGAAAAAGGGATGGATAACTTGCTGACGAAAACCACTACCGGTGGCCGCGACGGCGTGCTCAACATGCTCAAGCACTGAAGCCGACCGACATGCCGAAAGCCGAAGCCGAAATCGTCAACAAGCTGGGCCTGCATGCCCGCGCCTCTGCCAAGCTGACCCAGCTGGCGGGCAGCTTTCCCTGCGAGGTGTGGATGGAGCGCAACGGCCGCCGCATCAACGCCAAGAGCATCATGGGCGTGATGATGCTGGCCGCCGGCAAGGGCAGCAAGGTCGTCGTCGATACCGAGGGCGAGCAGGCCGAAGCGGCACTGGCCGCACTGCTCGCGCTGATCGCGGATCGTTTCGGAGAAGGTGAATGAGCTTTTCCTTGCACGGCCTCGCCGTCTCCCAGGGCATCGCGATCGGCCATGCCCACCTCGTCTCGCACGCCACGCTGGAAGTCGCGCACTACACGGTGCGCGAACGCGACGTGCCGCGCGAAATCGAACGCTTCGATGCGGCGGTAGCGACGGTCCGCTCCGAGCTGACGGCCCTGCATGCCGAAGTCCTCGCCCCCGGGGCGCCGAGCGAATTGTCGGCGCTGGTCACCGTCCATGCGATGTTCCTCGAGGATCCGCTGCTGGTCGAAGCCCCCAAGGACCTGATCCGTGCGCGCCTGTGCAATGCCGAATGGGCGCTGGCCCAGCAGATGGAACAGCTCGTCGCCCAGTTCGACGAGATCGACGACGCCTACCTGCGCGAACGCCGCCACGACATCGTGCAGGTGGTCGAGCGCGTGTTGCGTGCGCTGCTCGGCAAATCGCGCAAGATCGCCCGGAAGGGCGGCGACAGCGAGCTTGTCATCGTCGCCCACGACCTGTCGCCGGCCGATACCATCCAGTTCAAGAACCTCAAGATCGCCGGCTTCGTCACCGACCTGGGCGGCGCCACGTCGCATACCGCGATCGTCGCGCGCAGTCTCGCCATCCCGGCCGTGGTCGGCCTGCACCATGCCCGCCCGCTGGTGCGCGAGGACGACCTGGTCATCGTCGACGGTACGCGCGGCGTGCTGATCGTCGAGCCGGACATGCGCATCCTCGAGGAATACCGGTTGCGCAAGCGCGAGCTGGAGCTGGAACGCTCCAAGCTCAAGCGTCTGAAAACGGCCCGCGCCGCGACGCTCGACGATGTCGATATCAGCCTGCAGGCCAATATCGAGCTGCCGCAGGACGTCTCCCAGGTCAAGGAAGCGGGCGCCGATGGCGTCGGCCTGTTCCGCACCGAGTTCCTGTTCATGAACCGCAACACGCTGCCGACCGAGGACGAGCAGTTCGAGGCCTACAAGCAGGTGGCGAAGGCGCTGGCCGGCAAGCCGCTGACCATCCGCACCCTGGATATCGGCGCCGACAAGACGCCGGCCGCCCTCGGCGCCGCCTCGCGGCAGGTGCCCAACCCGGCCCTTGGCCTGCGTGCCATCCGCTATTGCCTGGCCGAGCCGCAGCTCTTCCTCGCCCAGCTGCGCGCGATCCTGCGCGCCGGCCATTTCGGCACGGTGCAGATCCTGATACCCATGCTGGCGCACCCCGCCGAGATCGAGCAGACGCTGGCGATGGTGGAACAGGCCAAGCAGCAATTGCGCGAGCGCCGCTGCAAGTTCGACGAGCACATGAAGATCGGCGGCATGATCGAGATCCCGGCCGCCGCGCTCGCCCTCGGACCCTTCGTCAAGCACCTGCAGTTCCTGTCGATCGGCACCAACGACCTGATCCAGTACACACTGGCGATCGACCGCACCGACGAATCCGTCGCCCATCTCTACGACCCGCTGCACCCGGCCGTCTTGCGGCTGCTGGCGCAGGTGATCCAGACCGCGCAGAAGGCCGAAATGCCCGTTGCCGTCTGCGGCGAACTGGCCGGCGACCCCAGGATGACGCGCCTGCTGCTGGGCATGGGCTTGCGGCAGTTCTCGATGCACCCGACACAACTGCTCGAAGTGAAACAACAGGTCGTCATGGCCGATATCGAGCAGCTCGCCGGCAAGGTCAGCCGCATCCTGCGCTGCGACGACCCGGTGCGCATCCGCGAGCAGGTCGAGCGGCTCTGAGCGGCCGCCTAGCGGCCTTGCACCGGCGGCCGCCCCCGGCCACCCCCTTCCCGGGAGCGAACACCTTGTTTCCCATGGTAAAGTCCGCCCCCATGCGAAAAATCCTCCCCGCCCTGCTGTTCGCCTGCTGCGCCCTGGCCGCACGGGCCGACGAGCCCGCGGCCGTGACGGCCCTGCCCGAATACGATCTGCCCGCGCTGAAGCTCGATCAGAGCCTGACGTCTGCATTGTCTGGACAGTCCACATTGTCCGCCTCATCCTCGCTGATGTCGCAAGCGGCCGAAGGCATCGGCAACACGCTCGAAACCGCCCTCGGCTATCTCGGCATCCGCTATCGGCGCGGCGGCAGCTCGCCCGACAGCGGCTTCGACTGCTCGGGCTTCGTCCGCCATGTCTATAACGAAACGCTCGGCCTGGTACTGCCCCATAACGCCAAGGCGATCAGCCAGCAGGGCGCGCGCGTCGAAAAGACGGAACTGCAACCCGGCGATCTGGTGTTCTTCAACACCATGCGCCGCGCCTTCTCGCATGTCGGCATCTACCTGGGCAACAACCTGTTCGTTCATGCCCCGCGCACCGGCGGCAAGGTGCGCATCGAGGACATGAGCGACAAGTACTGGAGCCGCCGCTACAACGGCGCGCGCCGCATCCAGTCCTGACGCGACGATGTCCGAACGCGCCAGCATCGGTCTGGTCGAGGCGCAGCGCGCCGTCTTCAGCACCCCGCTCGCCTTCGCCGCCGGCGTCACGCTGCCGGCCTGGGAACTGGTCTACGAAACCTACGGCACGCTCAATGCCGACCGCTCCAACGCCATCCTGATCTGTCACGCGCTGTCCGGCCACCATCACGTCGCCGGCCACTACGCCGACAATCCCAAAAATATCGGCTGGTGGGACAACATGATCGGCCCCGGCAAGCCGATCGATACCGAACGCTTCTTTGTCGTCGGCGTGAACAACCTCGGCGGCTGCCACGGTTCGACCGGCCCGGCCTCGCTCAACCCGGCCACCGGCGAGCCCTGGGGCGCCGACTTCCCGGTTGTCACGGTGCCCGACTGGGTACAGGCGCAGGCACGACTGGCCGACCATCTGGGCATCGATGCCTGGGCGGCCGTGGTCGGCGGCAGCCTCGGTGGCATGCAGGCGCTGCAATGGACGATCGACCTGCCGCAGCGCGTGCGCCACGCGCTGGTGATCGCCGCCGCACCCAAGCTCACGGCCGAGAACATCGCCTTCAACGACGTTGCCCGGCAGGCGATCATCACCGACCCCGAATTCCACGGCGGTCATTTCTATCGCCACCACACGCGGCCGACGCGCGGTCTGCGGCTGGCGCGCATGCTCGGCCACATCACCTATCTGTCGGACGACCAGATGGCCGAGAAATTCGGCCGCAAGAAGCGGCCGGGCGCCGGCAGCTACGGTTTCGACGTCGAGTTCGAGATCGAGTCCTACCTGCGTTACCAGGGCGACAAGTTCGCCGGCTGGTTCGACGCCAACACCTACCTGCTGATGACCAAGGCGCTCGACTATTTCGACCCGGCCGAGCCTTTCGATGGCGACCTCGCCGCGGCGCTCGCCGGCGCCAGCGCGAAATACCTGGTCGTCTCCTTCACCACCGACTGGCGCTTCTCGCCGGCCCGCAGCCGCGAGATCGTCAATGCGCTGGTAAAGAACCGCCAGGACGTGAGTTACGTCGAGATCACCAGCCCGCACGGCCACGATGCCTTCCTGATGGACGACCACTACTACCACGCGGTCGTCGCAGCCTACATGGCGAATATCGCAACATGACCCACGCCCTGAAACGCCCCGACTTCGACGTCATCGCCGGCTGGATGAAGGCCGGCGAAAGCGTGCTTGACCTCGGCTGCGGCGAAGGCGAGCTGCTGCAGTTGCTCGCCGCACGCGGCCTGCGCGGCTGGGGTATCGAACGCGATCCCGGTCTCGTGCTAGCGGCGGTCGAGAACGGCATCAACGTGATCCAGAGCGACCTCGAGGCGGGCCTCGCCGGTTTCGAGGACGACGCCTTCGACCACGTCGTGCTGTCGCGCACGCTGCAGACGATGCGTCACACCCAGCAGATCCTCGCCGAGATGTTGCGCGTCGGCCGCGAGGCGGTGGTGTCCTTCCCCAACTTCGCCTACTGGAAGAACCGCATGGCGGTACTCAACGGCCGCATGCCGGTCTCCGAGGACCTGCCCTACCAGTGGTACGACACGCCCAACGTGCGCTTCTTCACCATGCTCGACTTCGAAAGCCTCTGCGCCGGCATGGGCGTGGTGATTCGCGACCGCCAGGTGCTCGACGAACGCGGCGCCCTGGTCGTCGAGGAACCGAATTTTCTCGGCAGCCTGGCCGTTTACCGTATCGGCCGGGGTGACTGATCGTCGGGGCAAAAAAAGTCGGCGCCGGCAGGACGGCGCTCCCCGTTAAAATCCCCCCACATGCCGGGATGGTGAAATTGGTAGACACAAGGGACTTAAAATCCCTCGGCTGAAAGGCCTTACGGGTTCGATTCCCGTTCCCGGCACCACCTCCCCCCGCTACAGCCCGGGGTCCGGGTCGCTTCCCCTGAGCGCGCTTTCGACGACCCGACGGGTCAGTTGCGGGGCGAACAGTTCGATGAAGTCGTAGTCGAAGCGCCGCAGCCAGTTGCCGCGGCGAAAGGCGAGGCGGGTCATGTTCGAGTCGAACAGTGTGTCGCCGGCAAGCGCCGACAGGCCGATGTCGCGCGCCGGGTCGAAAGCCATCGCCGCGATGATGCCAATGCCCAGGCCCAGTTCCACATAGGTCTTGATCACATCCGAATCCACCGCTGTCAGGACGATGTTGGGCACGATGCCGGCCTGTTCGAAGGCCAGGTCGATGCGGGTGCGGCCGGTGAAGGACGGGTCGTAGGTGATCAGCGGCCAGCCGGCCAGCGCCTTTAGTGAAAGCGGGCGCGTCGTGGCGTCGAGCAGCGGATGTCCGGGTGGCGCGATCACGACGTGCTTCCACTGGTAGCAGGGCAGGGTAACCAGATCGCGCGACTCTTCGAGCGCCTCGGTCGCGATGCCGATGTCGGCGTCGCCCTGCGACACCCAGGCCGCCACCTGCTCCGGGTTGCCCTGATGCAGGCGCAGGCGCACGGTCGGGTAGCGCGCCATGAATTGCTTGACGACGGCAGGCAGGACATAGCGGGCCTGCGTGTGCGTGGTGGCGATGTCGAGGGTGCCGGCGGACTGCGTGGCGTAATCGGCGCCGACGCGCTTGAGGTTGCCGACTTCGGCCAGCAGACGGCCGGCGATCTCGAGTACCTGCCGACCCGCCTCGGTAACGCCGGTGAGCCGCTTGCCGCTGCGCTCGAAGATCCGGATGCCCAGCTCCTCTTCGAGCAGGCGCACCTGCTTCGACACCCCCGGCTGCGAAGTAAACAGCGCGGCAGCGGCCCCCGAGACATTGAGTCCCTGGCGGGCGATTTCCTGCAGGTAGCGCAGTTGCTGGAGGTTCATATAGCTACAAGTTATATATTTGTGAATATTAAGTATTTCCTGGGGCTATGGGAAGTCTCTACGATCCGGGTCGTGGCAATCAGCCACCCATCTAAACCACTCTGCGAGGCCATCATGTCACTACCCGCCGATGTCACCCTTGATCTTTCCGGATTGACCTGCCCCGCTCCGCTGCTCGGCGCGAAGAAGCTGCTCGACGAGCTTGTGCCGGGGCAAAGTCTGCGCCTCGTTTCCGACTGCGCGGGCACCCATCAAGACCTGCTGGCGTGGTGTGGCCATACCGGCCATTCACTGGTATCGACGGTAGCGGCCGAAGGCGGGAAAACCGTCTATCTGTTGCGCAAAACCAGCGGCAAGCCGGTTCCCCATGCCCTGCTCGACATGCGCGGTGTCGCCTGCCCGGGGCCGATCATCGAGGCGAAGCGCCTGCTGCAGCACATGGCCGGCGGCGAGATCCTGCAACTGGTCACGGACTGCACCGCGGCGATCGACGACGTGCCGGCCTGGGGCGACAGTGCGGCCATCGACCTGCTCTACCAGCGTGAAGTCGCCGGCGGGGCGCACGAGTTCTATTTGCGCAAGCAGTGAAAAACGGGGGGCGCTGCCCCACCTCCCACCCCAGCGTCCTTCAGGCCCTGACCGGCCTGACCCTGCCGGCAGCGAACTTGGCACGCTGCCGGGCCTCTTCGACAGTGTCCGCATTGGCGACCGCCACACCCATGCGGCGCTTGACGAAGCTCTCCGGCTTGCCGAACAGGCGCAGTTCGGATTCGGGCACCCTCAGCGCCTCGGCCACCCCCTCGAAGGCAATGCCCAGCGCCTCCATGCCGCCGTAGATGACGGCGGAGGCAGCCGGGCGGCGCAGCGCGACATCCACCGGCAGGCCGAGGATGGCGCGGGCGTGCAGCTCGAATTCCGACAGGCGCTGCGCGGCCAGCGTCACCAGGCCGGTGTCGTGCGGGCGCGGGCTGACTTCCGAGAACCAGACCTCGTCACCCTTGATGAACAGTTCGACACCGAAGATGCCGCGGCCGCCGAGCGCGCCGGTGACTTTCCCGGCCACCTCGCGGGCACGCCGTCCCGCCAGCGCCGACATTTCCTGCGGCTGCCACGATTCGACATAATCGCCAGCTACCTGAATGTGGCCGATCGGCTCGCAGAAGTAAGTCTCTACTTCGCCGGATTCTCCTATGGCGCGGACTGTGAGCTGGGTGATCTCGTAATCGAACGCGACGAAGGCCTCGACGATCACGCGCGCTTCCTTGACGCGCCCGGCGTCGAGCGCGTACTGCCATGCGGTGGCCACGTCGGCCGGTCCGTGCAAGACCGACTGGCCCTTGCCGGACGAGGACATGACCGGCTTGACCACACACGGATAGCCGATGCCGGCATCGATGGCGGCCTGCAGCTCGGCCAGCGAATCGGCGAAGGCGTAGCGCGAGGTCGGCAGGCCGAGTTCCTCGGCAGCGAGGCGGCGGATGCCTTCGCGGTTCATCGTCAACTGGGCAGCGCGCGCAGTCGGGATCACTTCGGCGATGCCTTCGCGTTCGATGTCCGCCAGCACGGCGGTGGCGATTGCCTCGATTTCGGGAACAACGAGATGCGGCCGTTCGGCCTCGATCACCGCCCGCAGGGCGACCGGATCGGTCATCGCGATGACGTGGCTGCGATGCGCCACCTGCATGCCGGGGGCGTGTGCATAGCGATCGACGGCAATCACCTCGACCCCCAGGCGTTGCAGGGCGATGATGACTTCCTTGCCGAGTTCGCCGGCGCCGAGCAGCATGACACGGGTGGCGGAAGGACTGAGCGGCGTGCCGATGCGGGCAAGATGGGGAAGGTTCATGGAGTTTGCGGTCCGGGTTGGGGGCGCCATTGCCGCTGGATGATGTCGCGGATCAGATGCAGCCGGCGGTGGAAGAAATGGTCGGCACCCGGAATCACGGTGACTGGCAGGTCCAGCGGTTCCGCCCAGGCGAGGACGTTGTCGAGCGGCACGGTCTCGTCCTTCGCACCGTGGATGACGATGGTGTCGGCCGGCACGGCTTCGGTTTCGTACTGGCGCAGGCCCTCGATGAAGCCGGAGGCCGTGCCGACCAGCACCAGCCGCATGGCTGGGTCGCCCGCATCCCGCAGGCGCTTCGCGAGCCGGGTCGCGACATACGCGCCGAAGGAGAAGCCGGCGAGATAGACCGGCAATTCGCTGCCGAAGCGGCCGCGCGCATAAGCATGCACGGCAAGCAGATCCTCGGTTTCGGCGACGCCGTGGTCATGCTCGCCCTCGCTGCCGCCGACGCCGCGAAAGCTCGGCCGCAGCGTCGCACAGCCGAGTTCGCGGAAGGCCTTGGCCAGCGTCGTGACCACCTTGTTGTCGGCCGTGCCGCCGAACAGCGGGTGCGGGTGGCCGATCAGCGCGATGCCGGTGGCGCTTTCATGGGGTTCGACAAACACCTCGATACGGCCGACAGGGCCATCGAGGAGCACGCGCTCATGGCGGCTCATTTGATCAGCAGGCGC
This sequence comes from uncultured Methyloversatilis sp., assembly GCA_964395815.1. Lineage (GTDB taxonomy): Bacteria > Pseudomonadota > Gammaproteobacteria > Burkholderiales > Rhodocyclaceae > Sulfuricystis. The sequence continues at coordinate 5,201 of CAYNCH010000015.1, read as the reverse complement.
TCCACCACCACGCCCCTGGCCAAGTGGGAATCGACGATCTCGTCGATATCCTCCTGATCGACGTAGGTGTACCAGACGGCCTCGGGGTAGACGACGATCACCGGCCCCTTGTCGCAACGGTCGAGGCAGCCGGCACTGTTGATGCGGACGTTGCCGGGGATCGCCTCGCCCTGCTGCTTGACGCGGGCCTTGCAGTAGTCGCGCATGGCCTGGGCATTGTGGTTGTTGCAGCACATCTCGCCCGCTTCGCGCTGGTTGGTGCAGAAGAAGACGTGGTATTTGAAGTGGCTCATCCGATCCTCGCTGACTTTGGCTACAGCGTCGCAATGTAGCAAAACGAAGCCTTTTCCGACACCTCCTGCAGGACTGGAACTTTTGCCAACCGCCGGGGTCTGAGCGCCGCCCCTTGTCGAGGTTTCCGTCTTGATTCCGATTGTCGCTCTCTGCCGCCTGCCGGCCGCTTCCCGACCCGCGGCGGGAAGACGACTCTCCTTCATCGTCGCCCTGCGCGCCTGCGCTGCGCTGATCATCCTCTGGCACCACTTCGCGCTCTACCCGCCGCTGCGGGATTGGGCAGCACCCATGATCGGCGGCCTGCTCGACTGGGTCGAGCATCACGCCCGGGCGACGCAAGTCTTTTTCGTCATCAGCGGCTACGTCATGGCACGCAGCATGAGCGTCCAGGACTGGAGTCTGCGCAGGATCGGCTGTTTCGCCACGCAGCGCTATCTCCGTCTCGGCATTCCCTATCTCGCCACCATCGCGATCGCCTTGCCTGTATATGGATTCGCGCGCGGCTGGGTGCCCGACACGGTACTGGGCAGGGTCTGCTCGGCTACGAGCAATTGTCGGCCGGGCTGTGGTTCGTCTGCATCAACTTCCATCTGGGGCTCGTCTATGCCGCCATGCTGTGGCTGCGCGACCGGTGCGGCGGCGGAACCATGGACTACATCGGCCTGATCGGCTGGCCGCTGGCGATCCTGTCACTTTTTTATGTCAACCTCGAGCCGGGGTGGGAAAGCTGGTGGCTCTACTTCTTCCCGTACTTCTTCATGGGCATCGTGATTCACCGCGCACTCGCGGGCAACGGCGCCCAGCTGGAATTCTGGATCTTCCAGCTGGTGATCGTCATCGCGCTGTTCTTCGAATGGCGCTGGCGCCTGGGCATCGCGCTGGGCGTGGGCTTTTTGCTGTTCGCCGCCGAACGGCTCGAATTCGGCGCCTACTGGCCGCGCAATCGGGTTGTCGCCCGGCTCGGGCAGGTTTCCTACAGCCTGTTCCTGATCCACTTCCCGGTGCTGCTGGTCGTTGCAGCGATCTGGGCACGGCTGGGCTGGAGCTCTCCCGTCGGCGGAATCACCGGCTTGCTGGCCGCGTTCGTGCTGAGCATCGCCGCCGCGTTCGCCTTCCATCGCTGGGTGGAAGTACCGGCCGGCCGCCTCGCATCCCGGCGGGACGCCGTCCCGCCAGCACCGACTTTTATCCCTGCGGCACGGGATACTTGACGGCGTTTTTCACGATCTTGTCGCGCGCCGCTGCAACGAGGTCGATGTCGAGCGCATCGGCGAGTTCGACCAGATAGATCAGCGTATCGGCCACTTCGTCGCGAATTTCCGCCAACTTCTCCGGAGCCGGATTCAGGCTCTCCTCCGGGGTCGCCCATTGAAAATGCTCGACGAGTTCGGCCGCCTCGACGATCATCGCCATCGCCAGGTTTTTCGGCGTGTGGTACTGCCGCCAGTCGCGCGCGGCAGCGAATTCGCGCAAGGCCACCTTGAGGGTATCGAGATCGGTGATCGGGGCGCTCATCGTCGTCTCCGCGGAGTCAGGGAAAGCATCAGCCAGGGCAACGCCAGGAAGGGCCACAGGGCCGTCACCAGGCGCGTCAGGCCATTGAAGTTGAGGAAATGGCCCTGCTGCCAGACGCGCAGGGTGTCTTCCATATAGGGATTGTCGGGCATCAGGTTCGCAAGCACGGTGGCGAGCATCAGTGCCAGCGCAGCGGCCATCTGCAGAGCGGCGGGGGGCGCCTGCACCAGACCGGCCCACAGCACCAACCCCAGCGCGAGGCCGGCCAGGCTGCCCGGCGTGGCCCAGGCGAGGCCGTGCACGCCGTTCATCAGCACCAGCAGGGCGAAGCTCTTGACCGCCAGTGCCGCCGCCACGAGCACGAGCGGCAGCAGCAGCGGATGATTGGCGGCAAGACGGGTACCGATCAGCGTAATGGCGAGCGTCTGCCCCGCCACGGTGGCGGTTTCGAGGGCGATGAAATGCTCGGCGGCAAAGGGCAGCGCGGCTGGCAGGCCGATCAGGCCGCGCAGGTTGCCACTGCCGAACAGAAAGGTTTCGGGGTTCAACTGGGTCAGGAACCAGGCGCCGACCAACAGCAGGCCGATGTCGCCAGCCGGGCCCGACAGAAAGCGCCGTTCGCGCCAAGCATGCAGCTTTCCGCCATCCCGCAGTGCAGCCCCCCAGCGCAGACCGGCCAGCGCGCCGACAAGCGCCCCGGCCGCATTGCAGGCGACATCGAGATTGGAAGGCACGCGGCTGGGCAGGTAGTTCTGCACGATTTCGATGCCGAGGCTCAGGCCGCCACCCATCAGCAGCGCGATGCCGAAGGCGATGTGCTGCGGCAGGACACGCTGCAGCGCCGTCACCCACAGCAGGCCGAGCGGGAAATAGGCCAGGGCGTTGGCTGCAAGATCGAAGCCGGTGAAATAGCGTGGCCAGGCGGCTTCCAGAAAAACGAGGGGGTGACTGCCCGTATCGCGCCAGCCGGTGAAGGGATACAGGCTCGCATAGAGCGCCAGCAGCGTGTAGGCGCCGGCGAGTTGCAGCGGCAGCCTGGAGGA
>CAYNCH010000015.1:0-2339 GCA_964395815.1 uncultured Methyloversatilis sp. | reverse complement strand
CCGTCACGCCAACGCCGACTTTCAGACGCCGTGAGGCGTGGCGAGGCGGGTGCGCAAACGGTGCAGCAGTTCGGCCGGGGCGAGCCGGGCCGGATCGAAGCGCGGCAGGTCGATGCCGTCGAGCGTGTTCTTCACCAGCAGGCCGAGATCGGTATCGCCTTCCATCAGCAGGCGGCGGTTGAAAAACAGCGTGTCGGGGTCTTCCTCGCGGGCCAGCAGGGCGATGAAGTCGCGGGCGCGTGCCGAAATGGTCAGATCGGCCGGCGCAGCGTCGAACACCGGGCGGAAGCCGCGTTCGCCGTAGGCGAAACGCAGCGTCATGCCGGCATCCTTGACGCGGATGACGAAGCGCTTGCCGATCAGCATCTCCAGCGGTTCGCGCGGGATCAGGCGGCCGAGCGCAAGATTGAGACCGGTCACCAGGGCCAGCGTCGGCGGCAGTTGGGGCAGCTTGTGACCGAAGCGCGCCAGTGGCGCGGGCAGCGTGAAATCGGGCAATTTGAAGTTCGTCATCATGTCTGCACCCATTCAAGGCCGGGTTGTTCATGCCAGAAGCCATTGCAGTAGTCTCCGGCAGGCATGTCCGCCGTCTTGCCGTCGAGCAACGCACGATAGGCGGCGATCAGTTCGGGCATCCGTTCCGATTGCGGCGAGACGCGGATCAGTCCGACACCCGCCGCCGTCAGTTCCGGCAACTCGCGTTCGAGATGATAAACCCTCGCCGACATCGTCTGGATGCCGTTGAGGGTGAGGAAGGCCTCGCCCTCGCGCGTCTTCAGGTCCAGGCCGTCGGGAAATTCGATGCAGCGGAACTCGCAGGCGTCCTTCTGCAGGCGGTAGCGCCGCGCCGTGAAGCAGCGCGCCGAATAGGCAAGCGGCAGACGGCCATGAACGAAAATCTCGGTCTCGACCCCGGCAGGCGTCTCCATGCCCGCGAGCGCGGCGCGGCCGATCTCCGGCGGCATCACCCAGCGCGTCGCGCCGCTGTCGGCGAACAGTTGCAGCGTGTGGCCGTTGAAGATGTTGAGCGTCGGGCCGGCGACGAACTTCTGGCCACGCTCGGCGAGCTGGCGCACCGCGCCCATTTCGTTGGCTTCGACGGTGAGGCGCGCGTCGTCGCGCGCCGCGTCCATCAGCCGGCGCACCGCCTTGAGGTCGGATTCGGATTCGATCAGCGGCAGGGTCGAGAAGGCCACTTCCTTGCCGGCGTCGGCCAGCACGGTCGCCACTTCCAGCCAGTCGTCGAGCCGCATCTCGTGGCGGCGCGAGCAGACGGCCTCGCCGAGGTAGATGACGTCGACGGGCTGCTCCGCCATCTCGGCGTAGAAATCCATCGTCCGCTGGCGCGGCCAGTAGAAGAGCAACGGCCCTAAAGACAGCTTCATTTCCACGGCCTGTTGTAAGCGCCGAGTGTGGCGGATTGCCCCTCGGAGATCTTGTTGAGTTCGGCCATCCAGCCGGGCAGCACCGTGAAATGTCCGGGATCGCGTTTCGCCGCATCGATCGCCTGCCGCCACACCTGCGTCACCTGCTTCACATAGGCCGGGCTGCGCTGACGGCCCTCGATCTTGATCGCCTTGATGCCCATGCGCATGAGTTCGGGCAGCAGTTCCAGCGTGTTGAGGCTGGTTGGCTCCTCGATGGCATAGTAGGTCTCGTCGTCGACCTCGAAGCGGCCCTTGCACAGCGTCGGGTAACCGGCGCGTTCGCCGGCGCCGAACTTGTCGATCAGGATGCCGTTGAGGCGCGTCTCCATGCCGGTCGGCGTTTCCTCGTAGCGCACCGCCTTGCCCGGCGAACAGGCGCCCTGGCAGTTCGGCGAGGTGCCGGTGGCGTAGGCGGACAGGGCGCAGCGCCCTTCGACCATCACGCACAGGCCGCCGAAGCCGAATACCTCGATCTCCACTGGCGTGTGCTTCACGACATGCTCGACCTGCGCCAGCGACAGCACGCGCGGCAGCACGGCGCGCTGGATGTTGAAGCGCTCGCGATAGAAATTGATCGCCTCGTAATTGGTCGCCGAACCCTGCACCGAAAGGTGGAGCCGCAGTTGCGGATGGGTGCGGTGCGCGTAGTCCATCAGGCCGGGATCGGCGAGGATGATCGCGTCGACGCCGAAGGCGGCGGCCTTGTCGACGGCGGCCGTCCAGCGCGGCCAGTTGTTGCCTTGCGGATAGGTATTGAGTGCGATCAGGACTTTCGCGCCCTTGCGGTGCGCGTAGTCGATGCCTTCCTTCAGGTGCTTGTCGTCGAAATTGAGACCAGTGAAATTGCGCGCATTGGTTTCGTCGCGGAAACCGGTGTAGACGCAATCAGCGCCGTGGTCGACGGCGGCTTTC
>CAYNCH010000014.1:0-15380 GCA_964395815.1 uncultured Methyloversatilis sp. | reverse complement strand
TCGGCGCGCTGATGCAGGGCAACCCGCGCTTCATCCCCTGCACGCCCTACGGCGTGATGAAGATGCTGGAGAGCGCCAAGGTGTCGCTCAAGGGCGCCGAGGCCGTCATCGTCGGTCGCTCGAACATCGTCGGCAAGCCGATGGCCATGCTGCTGCTGGCACAGAGCTGCACCGTCACCGTCTGCCACTCGCAATCGAAGGATCTGGCCTTCCACACGAAGCGCGCCGACATCCTCGTCGCCGCCGTCGGCCGCGCGAAGATGATCACCGGAGATATGATTAAACCCGGTGCTACCGTCATTGACGTCGGGATAAACCGGCTGCCGGACGGAAAACTGTGCGGCGACGTCGATTTCGAGTCCTGCAAGGACGTCGCCGGTGCGATCACGCCGGTTCCTGGCGGCGTGGGACCCATGACGATCACCATGCTGCTCGCCAACACGCTCGAAGCGGCCGAAAGGACGCTGAAATGAGCGCACCGCGCGTGGGCGTCGTGATGGGCTCGGATTCCGACTGGCCGACCATGCAGGCCGCCGCCGCCGTGCTGCGCGATTTCGGCGTGCCCTATGAAGCCCGTGTGGTTTCCGCCCACCGCACACCCGACCTGCTGTTCGAGTACGCCGCAACCGCACAGGAACGCGGTCTGCTGGCCATCATCGCCGGTGCTGGCGGCGCGGCGCATCTGCCCGGCATGCTCGCCGCCAAGACGATCGTCCCGGTGCTCGGCGTGCCGGTCCAGTCGAAGGCGCTGTCCGGCCAGGATTCGCTGCTCTCGATCGTGCAGATGCCCAAGGGCATTCCGGTCGCCACCTTCGCCATCGGCGAGGCCGGCGCGGCCAACGCCGCGCTGTTTGCCGTCGCCATGCTGGCCACCGGGGACGCTGCTCTTGCTGCGAAACTGGCCGACTTCCGCACGCGCCAGAGCGAGAAGGTGCTGGCCATGCAATTGCCTGCACCCGACTGAACCCAATGATCCTGCCTCCCGCCACATCAGCCCCGTCCGCCACATGATTGCCCCGCCCGCCACCCTTGGCATGCTTGGCGGCGGCCAGCTCGGCCGCTTCTTCGTCATGGCCGCGCACGAGATGGGCTACCGCGTCTTCGTGCTCGATCCCGACCCGCACAGCCCCGCCGGCAAGATCGCCGATGAACACCTCGCGGCCGCCTATGACGATGCCGACGCACTCGAGCGCCTCGCCGGCCAGTGCGCGGCCGTCACCACCGAATTCGAGAACGTACCCGCCGATACGCTGGCCTTCCTGTCGAAATTCACCCTCGTGCGGCCGAACGCCGAGGCGGTGCGCACCTGCCAGAATCGCAGTGCCGAAAAAAGCTTTCTCAAGCGGCACGGTTTTCCGCACGCCCCCTACGCGGACATCCGCACCGAGGAAGACCTGAAGAGCGCCAACGCCGGTCTATTCCCCGGCATCCTCAAGGTGGCGCGCTTCGGCTACGACGGCAAGGGTCAGGCGCGTGTGGCGTCCCGCGAAGAGGCCATCGCGGCCTGGGCGAGCTTGCGCAACGAAGCGTGCGTGCTGGAGCAGCAGCTGAAGCTCGACTACGAGGTTTCCGTCGTGCTGGCACGCGATGCGGACGGCCATGTGAAGTGTTTCCCGACCGCCGAGAACAGCCATCGCAAGGGCATTCTCGACGTATCGCTCGTGCCGGCGCGCACCTCGGGCTGCCTGGCAGGCAATGCCGAGGAGATCGCCGAGGGCATCGCCCAGAAGATGGACTACGTCGGCACGCTCGCCGTCGAGTTCTTCGTCGTGCATGGCCAGTTGTACGTGAACGAAATGGCGCCGCGCCCGCACAACTCCGGCCATTACACGCTCGATGCCTGCGCGACGAACCAGTTCGAGCAGCAGGTGCGCGCGTTGTGCGGCCTGCCGCTCGGCGACGCACGCGCGCATTCGACGGCGACCATGGTGAACCTGCTCGGCGACATCTGGTATCTCGATGATCCACACCATGCCAGGGAGCCCGACTGGGCAACACTGTTCGCTGTGCCCAACCTGAAGCTGCACCTCTACGGCAAGCACCACCCGCGCCCCGGCCGCAAGATGGGCCACTTCACCGTGATCGGCGCAAATGCCGCCGAGGTTCAAAAGTCGGCGCTGGCGGCACGGCGCGCCATCGGCATCACGGATGAATAAGGATATTCAGCGCGCAGTGGATTTGCTGCGCGCGGGCGAACTGGTCGCCTTCCCCACGGAAACGGTCTACGGCCTTGGCGCCGATGCCCGCAACCCTGCCGCCGTGGCGCGAATCTTCGCCGCCAAGGGGCGCCCCGCAGATCACCCGCTGATCGTCCATCTGCCCGACGCCCGCCACCTCGAACGCTGGGCGCGCGAGATCCCGCCCGAAGCGACCGTCCTCGCCGAAAAATTCTGGCCCGGCCCGCTGACGCTGATCCTCAAGCGCCACCCGGACGTACCCGACGCCGTCACCGGCGGACAGGACACCGTCGGCCTGCGCGTGCCGCATCATCCGCTCGCACTCGAACTGCTGCAGGCGTTCGACGGTGGTATCGCCGCACCCTCGGCAAACCGCTTCGGCCGCATCAGTCCGACCACTGCGCAGCATGTGCGCGACGATCTGGGCGCGGCCGTGACGTGGGTGCTCGACGGTGGCCCCTGCCAGGTCGGCATCGAATCGACGATCGTCGATTTGTCGGGAAAGCGTGCCGTGCTGCTGCGCCCCGGCATGCTGTCGGCCATCGACATCGGCCTGGTGCTCGGCCACGTGCCGCTCTCCCCCGACGATCCGCTGGCGCCGCCCGACCTCGTGAAGAACCGTGTCTCGGGCACGCTCGAAGCGCATTACGCACCCCGCACGCCACTGGTCCTGATGCCCGATGACAGCCTGCCGATCGCGCTGCGCAACGCCATCGTCCAGAAGGAACGCGTCGCCGTGCTAGCCACGCATCCGGCACCCTTCGCGATGCCGGGCGTGACCTGGCGCGTCGCGCCGGCCGACCCGGCCGGCTTCGCCCACGACCTCTACGCCAACCTGCGCGAACTAGACGCGCTGGACTGCGACCGCATCTATGTACAGAAACCTGTCGGCCAGCCCTGGCAGGCGATTGCGGACCGCCTCAAGCGTGCGGCGGCCGGCTCGGGAAACCACGGCACGGCGGACACGAAGCGCTGAAGTCAGGCTAAGATTACGCACGGTCGATCAAGGAGGAAAAAAATGACCCTGATACACAAGGATGCGCACAAGGACGCCCCCGCACGGCCGGGATTGCAGACCTTCAAGGCGCCGCAAGGCACCGGCTATGCCGAGCCGAGCACCTTCACGCTGGTACGCGCCGACTCGCCGGCCATGTGCGTGATGACCGACTTCAAGCAGGTCTCCGTCGCCACCATCGGTCCGGATGCCACGCTGGCCCAGGCCAACCAGACGATGATCTCGCGCGGCGTGCGCCTGTTGCTGGTCGTCAATCGCGATGACGAGGTGCTGGGTCTGATCACCTCGCGCGACACCAGCGGCGAAAAGCCGATCCAGATGATCCAGGAACGCGGGGGCAAGTTCACCGACCTGCTCGTCAGCGACCTGATGTGCCCGCGCGACCAGATCGACCTGATCGATTCGCGCGAGGTGCTCACCGCCAAGGTCAGCGACATCGTCGCCACGTTGAAGTCGCTGCACCGCCAGCACGCGCTGGTCGGCGAACGCGATCCGGTCGGCGGCAAGGTGCGCATCCGCGGCGTGTTCTCGGCCACGCAGATCGGCCGCCAGCTTGGCGCGGCGATCCAGACCTTCGACGTCGGCTCGACCTTCACCGAGATCGAAGGCCTGCTCGCCCAGGACAACGTCTAGGCGCGCGGCGTATCTTGAGCTACACCCTCGTGCTTTCCCGCGACTGGGAAAGCACGATCGCCCGGCATCGCGACCGCTACCATTTCGCCGGCATCGATCCCCATGACAGCGACCTGCCCGGGGAACTGGCCGGCAGGATCGAAAAAGTCGGCGCCGGCGGGACGGCAACTCACGGCAACCTGGCCGCGACCGTGCTGGCGCATGATGCCAGCGACGCTGCCGGTTATCTCCCGCTCCTCTTCACGCTGAAGCACCACGCCGACCAGCAGGCCGACCTCGCGTCGCTGGCCGACCTCGCCGAACCCTACGCCCGTCCCGATAGCGACGACGCCCGTTTCTACGCGACCCCGCGTCTGGTCGACCATCTCGATACCGCCGCACAGGCGGTGTGGCGCGACTTAACTGGCCGTTTCGTCGCCAGCGGCCTGTCCGTGCTCGACCTGATGGCGAGCTGCGATGCACACCTCCCCGAAAATGTCCTCCCCGGCGAACTTGTCGGCCTCGGCATGAATACGGCCGAACTGGACAGCAACCGGCGCCTGACCGAACGCCTGGTGCATGACCTGAATGCCGCGCCCATCCTGCCCTTCGCCGCTGCGCGCTTCGACGTCGTCCTCTGCGCGCTCTCGATCGAGTATCTTGAACGCCCCGAAGCCGTGCTGTGCGAAGTTCGCCGCGTGCTGAAACCCGGCGGCACCTGTGTCATCAGCTTCTCGGAACGCTGGTTCCCGCCCAAAGCCGTACTGCCCTGGCCGGCTCTGTCCCCCTTCCGCCGCATCGCCTGGACCCTGCGCCACCTGCAGCGGGCCGGCTTCACCAAGCTCCACAGCGAGTCACTGCGCGGCCTGCCACGTCCGGCCGAAGACAAGTATTACCCCCAGACTCGCTTCGCCGATCCACTGTATGCGGTGTGGGGCCATGAGTCGTTAGCCTGATGCAGCAGTCGGGATGAATCTGGCCAGCAAGGCGTCATAAGTCTCTGGTGTCCAGAAGCGGTGGCCGGCCGCCAAGAAGGCGGCCACCTCGTTGGCATCCGGCATGGAGCGGTACCGCCGACGGCTAGCCTCTTGTGGGCGACTGTCGATCCTGCCTTCGCGCTCCAGCTGCGCAAGAACATCGAGAATGACCGGGATCGACAGCAGATACAGTTCGGCGATCTGCCCCAGCAAGCCTTCGTCGGGCCGGTAAGGCAGATGCTCGATTGCGATGATGGGGCCGCTGTCGATGCCTGCATCCATCGCATGAATGCTGCACGCCAGGCACTTTGCGCCTTCGGCAACGGTACGCATGGGCGCAAACAGGCCGGCATGGGCTGGCAATTCGCCCGGATGGATATTGATGACGCCATGGCGGGCCGTAGCAAGCGCCGGTGGCCGGAAAATATGGCTGAACCGTGCGGAGACGATCAGATCCGGAGCATACGCCGTCAGGCTGTTGACCAATGACGGTGCATTGATGTCCTGCGCGATCTCCAACTCAACGCGATGACGCATCGCCAAACCTGCAAATGTGGCCCACTCACCCTGCTCCGACCGGTGATCGAGCAACGGAAAGAGACGATCGCACGGCAGGCCACGTTCGAGATAGGCCAGTTCCTGCAGTGCCGGAATTGTCTGCTCCGCAGGGCGGGTCTTGTCCGCGAGCAAGATGCGCAATTCATGCCCCCGCAACGCGGGCAGCAGATGATTGAGAAAGATGCACCCATGCAGGTCACGTTTGACGCACAAGACCAGTTTCATCGAATTCCTTCCGGGTCGCCCACGAACTCCGCCACGTCGAGGAGCGGCAAAGGAGGATAGCGTCTCAATGCATGCGCGGTACGCAAGTTGATGAGATAGGAAAAATTCCGCGGCAACTCCACCGCTTGACCGCCAGGCCACAACTTTTCCTGAAGGATGCGCAATGCGAGACGCGCGGTGAAACGACCCATGATGTCGTAACGCACGACCACACCCAAGAGCCCATCAGCCTGTGCGACAAGCGCCTCGGCGGCGGCGAAAACGGGCAGGTGATGTTTGAGCGCGGCCGCCGTGATCTGCTTGCGATGGCTATTGATGAAGCTGTCCGGTGATGCATAGAACAGGTCGGCACCTGCCGTGGCGAGTGACCTGAAATGCCCCGCTATGCTGTCAGCACGAGGGATGCCGGCGGCATCGAGCGACAGCGTTTCAATAACCAGGTCGACGCCGAGACTTGTCGCCGCTGCACGCACCTCCTCCAGGCTGATCTTCGAATTGGACTCTGCCGGGTTGTACAGGAAGCCCACGGTACGGAAATCGAGATACAGCCTGGCGGCGCGCAACTGCTCTGAGGCGGACAGAAGATAGAGCGAACCGGCAAGATTGCGACCCGATCCTGACAGCGACGGAACAAGACGGCTACGCACCGGATCGGTCACCGCCATGAAGACTACCGGTATGTCGGTAATGTGTCGTGCAGGATCCACCGCATCCCAATGTCCTACTGTTTCCAGGGCAACACTGGTTCCCCAGGCCACGACCAGGTCAGGGCGCACATGCCGTACCTCTGCCACGAACCCGGGAATGCGCTGCTTGTCCTGCGCCGCATCGCGCAAGGTGAAGCGCACCGGGATTTTTTGGCGCCGGAAGTAGTCCTGGAAACCCTGGCAGGCCTCTTCGCAACCGCGAAACAGCAACATCATGACGTGATACGGCTGCGGCTCCGCGGCCATCCCCGTTCGCACAACACAACATAGAAGGACTATAGGCAGTAGCAGCCTCATGACCTTGACTCCGCTCGCGCCACATGGCAAAGCAGCGTACCGGACAGAACCACCAGTCCGATGGCCGCCATGGCACCGCCCCAGCCGGTCGTCGCCAGCCAGACACCCGCCCAGAGCGGTCCGATCACGCTTCCCAATCGTTCGAGGGTGCGCAAGATGACCGCCACGGAGGTAGCGGGAGAGCTCACGTTTGAATCGGCACCGGTCCGGGCGCCAATCTCGGTAGCGAGTGCCTGCATCGGGGCACTGGCGAGCCCGGTGCCGATGCCCAGCGTCAGGATGCCGGCCCAGATCCACCATTCCGTATGAATTTCTTCGAAGAGCCAGGTCCCCAGTCCAAACAACCCGCCCAGGCCGATGACAGCTCCCCCGGCCAGTGTCAGGGACCAGCGCCAGCCCCGACGATCCGAAAGCCACGACGCCAGCGGATTGATCGCCGCCACCAGGACGAAATAAACCATCACCGCCCGACCGATGGCCGCCGGGCTGTAATCGAACTGATGAAGCGCGAGCGGTACCAGATAGAACAGGAACCCAGCCAAAGCGATCTTGGCAGGAATGGCCCCCCCCAGCATCAGTGCGGAAAAGCGCTGGTTGCCAAGAAGCCTGCGGATTTCGGCAAAACTGAGCAAGGGTACGGCTTGCGCATGGTCGTTCGTCTTTTCCTTTCCTTGTGACAGATGAAATATGCCCAAGGCCAGCAGAGCGAGCAGGGCGGAAACAAGAAACACCGGCCGGAACCCGAACTGAACCGCCAGCACACCGCCAAGCGCCGATCCGCAGATCGCTGCCATACCGATCGCTCCAATAAACAAGCCGAGGCCACGCGCCCGTTCGCTCTGTCGGGTAAACATGATCAACTGGCGCTGGCACGCCATGGTGCCTGTAGCGTAGCCGCAGGCACACAGCGCACGTGCCGGCAGCAGTTCCCAATAACTGCTGGCCAGTGCCATCCAGAGAAAGCCGGCCAGCGTCAACCCTGCTCCCGCCGCAAAGACCCTGGCGCCCCCCCAACGGTCGGCCCAGCGCCCCGCGAAGGGTGTCGTCAGTGCAAAAAACAGCATGTAGATCGCAATTGGCAAACCCACCTGGGTTTCGTTGCCGAGATAGCTTTCATCAATGGCCAGCGACTGGATGAAAAGCGGCATGAAGGCGCGTGACATTTCTTCCGTCAGGATGAATATGAACAGAGGCAATCGCAGGGCCTGCACACGTTCCACCATAGCGGTACCGCCGCCCGGCAGCGTAACGATCAGGGCACTCAGCAGCTCCCGGAATACCACGGCCGTAACCAGCAACACGATGCCCACATCGAGGGCCAACTCTCCCATACGCCGGGCGACAAGATCTCCATCCGCTGACACGGCAATACGACCATTGCCTGCTGTACGCTCGATCCATGGGAGACTTGCAATGCCGTGTCCGGCCAGTTGAGCACCCACTTCATTGTTCAAGCGTATGGCAGCAACTTCCGGGTGCTGCACGATCAGATCGGCGAAGTATTCATTCACGCGCGGCAGCTTGTCGAGCGGAATGCCAAGTGCCTCCGCCCTGACGAGTTTTCCTGCGAGCAGATCGGCGACTATCGCCGTCTTGGACGTCAGCACAGGCGTCAACCCCGCCTCGAATAACCCCTTGGCGTACCAGGCCACATATCCGCCTGCCGACAGGGTCGCCACCAGCGCCAACGTCATCACGCGATAACGCAGTGCCGCTCCGCCGGTTCCTGCAGTCCTCAACCCGGCAAGCAGCACCAGCGTAGCCAACGTCATGGCGACAGTTGCCATGCCGATACGCAGCCAGAGTGCCCGGGAAACCTTTTCTTCTTCATGCCGAAGAAAATCCGTCGCGACCCTGATGCGCAAGACGGCCATCGCCTCATCGGCCACATCGCGAATCGTTGCAGCGATCACGGAACCGGAGGCTGTCTGTTCATGGACAAAACCGCGTACGGCAGTCATGTGCCGCCATTCGCTGCCACTCACCACCCGGCCTGCGTTGGCTGCCCCGGAGGCGAAGACGATGCGGTACCCCGCTCCATCCGTGGCGATCACCTCGATAGCAGCAATGGCCACGTCGGCATGCCTGATCCGCTGCACCATGGCCGGAAGGGAATGAACCTCTTCGGGCCGCAAGCCGGTCAGCACTGCTGTCCGAAGTGCGGTTTCGAGCTCACCCGCCTGGATCTCTATGCGAGACAGAATCAGGTCCTGTGCCAGCCCATGGTGCTTGTTGAGCAACATGACGCCAAGTAGCAGCAATGCGAGACACTGGGCGGCGACCAGCAGAATGGTCAACCGCATCCATGCCGGGGGGGATGGTGTGGCGACACAGGCAACAGTGGGCGGCAGGTTAGCCATAAAAGTCGGGGGACAAACTCATACTGACCACATGGTTTCATACTACCATTCGGTCATGAGATGTTTCGTACACAAGATCCGGCTGTGGCTGCTTCTCGGTGGCATTCTGTTCTCAGCTGTCACCTTCGCCCAGGGCACCATGGCAGGTGAAAAAAAGATCGCTTTGGTCATCGGCAATGCCGCTTATCGCACAGCACCGCTCAAAAATCCGGGCAATGATGCACGCGCCATTGCTGAAAAGCTCAAGAGCCTCGGTTTCGAGGTCATCAGCCGCGAGAACCTGGCGACCCGGCAAATCAGTACCACTCTACGCGAGTTCCGGTCACGGCTGACACCCGGCAGCGTGGCACTCTTCTTCTATGCCGGCCATGGCATGCAGGTCAAGGGCAACAACTACCTGCCAACCATCGATGCGGACATCGTCAGCGAGGAAGACGCGCCGCTTAACAGCATCAATCTCAACCAGATCCTGGACATCATGGATGAGGCAAAGACACGGCTGAATCTGGTGTTCCTGGATGCCTGTCGCAACAATCCATTCACGCGCCGTTTCCGGTCCGCGCTTGGCGGCCTGGCGCGTGTCGACGCCCCCTCTGGAACATTGATCTCGTTTGCGACCCGTCCCGGCAGCGTAGCGGCTGATGGCGAAGGCGATCACGGCTTGTACACGCAACATCTGCTCGCCCAGATCGAGGTTCCCAACCAGCCGATCGAACAAAGCCTCAAGCGTATCGTTGCAGGCGTGAAGAAAGATTCGAACGGACAGCAGGAGCCATGGATGGAAGGCAGTCTGGATGGCGACTTTTACTTCATGGGCGGCCCGCAGGCCGTGGCTGCAAACGATGCCCCTCCCCTCCCCCTCACGGGTGCCGGCATCTCGGCGACCTTCGAGCTCACGTTCTGGGACAGCATCAGGAACAGCGCGAATCCGGATGATTTCAGGGCCTATCTGCAGCAATACCCCGAGGGCCGCTTCGCTCCGTTGGCCACCAGCCGCCTGCGCCAATTGGCACCAGTGCAACCCGCCGCTGCACCCGTTCTCAACAGCCGTGACAACATCGATGGCCGGAAGGTGTTTCGCGACTGTCCGGAGTGTCCGGAAATGGTGGTCATTCCACCCGGCAAGTTCCAGATGGGCGCCCCGATTCGCGAGTCCGGCAGCGGCGATGCTGAGCGCCCGCGTCACGAAGTGCATATCCCCGAGCCGATTGCCGTCGGACGCTTCGAGATCACCCGCAGGCAGTACGCCGCATTCATCGCTGCGAGTCATCACAAGGTCGAAGGTTCATGTTTTGTTTGGGTGAGTTCCGAATGGGTCAACCAGGCCGGCCGCAACTGGCGCGATCCGGACTACGCACAGAACGACGATCATCCTGCCGTCTGTGTCAGTTGGCAGGATGCCAAGGCTTACGTGGCTTGGCTATCGATGAAGACCGGCCAGCCCTATCGCCTGCTTTCCGAAGCAGAATGGGAATACGCTGCCCGCGCCGGTACCCGCACCTCCCGCTATTGGGGCGACGATCCCGAGCTTGCCTGCGAATTCGCCAATGTGCATGAC
This sequence comes from uncultured Methyloversatilis sp., assembly GCA_964395815.1. GTDB lineage: Bacteria > Pseudomonadota > Gammaproteobacteria > Burkholderiales > Rhodocyclaceae > Sulfuricystis. Next base: position 4,894 of record CAYNCH010000014.1, on the reverse strand, counting down.
AGTGTCACCCAGCAGATGCGCCGTTTCGAGTGGGAACCGCACGGCTGCAAGGATGGCTTCGTCGAAACAGCCCCCGTCGGCAGCTTCAAACCCAACCCCTTCGGCCTGCACGACATGCTCGGCAATGTCTGGGAATGGGTCGAGGACTGCCAGACCGTCAATTACATCGGCGCACCCAAGGATGGTTCCGCCAGGGTTGCGGATGACTGCGTGCGGCGCGTGTACCGTGGGGGTGGCTGGAGTGGCCCGGCATCGGTACGCGCCGCCGTGCGCAACGGCAACCCACCCAGTTATCGCAGCCAGCTGCTCGGATTTCGGGTAAGCCGTCCCGTCAGCGCCGACTTTGCTGGCGCATCGCCGCAGTGATCAAGGTCAAACATCGCTGACCGATTACCGTCTTGAAATGACGGATTCTTTCGCCCGACTGCCCAATCTGCGCGAAAATGTCGGCCTTGCCATGTCAATGTCGCTCGGAAGGGCCCTTCTCAGATGCTTCTGGTCATAGACAACTACGACAGCTTCACCTACAACCTCGTCCAGTATTTCGGCGAACTTGGCGAGGAGGTGCGCGTGTTTCGCAACGACGCCATCACGCTCAAGGAGATCGCGGCGATGAAACCTGGTCGTCTCGTCATCTCACCCGGTCCCTGCTCGCCAAAGGAAGCCGGCATCTCGGTGGCGGCGATCAAGGAATTTGCCGGCACGCTGCCGATCCTCGGTGTGTGCCTGGGTCATCAAAGCATCGGTTATGCTTTCGGCGGCGAGATCGTCCATGCCAAGCAGCTCATGCACGGCAAGATCTCTCCGGTACATCACCTCGATACCGGCATCTTCACGGGGCTGCCGAATCCTTTCAACGCCACCCGCTATCACTCGCTAGCAATTCGCCGCGAGACCCTGCCCGCCTGTCTCGAAGTCACCGCCTGGACCGAGGATGGCGAGATCATGGGCGTGCGCCACACGACGCTGGATGTCCAAGGTGTGCAGTTCCACCCCGAATCCATCATGACCGAGCATGGCCATGCCCTGCTCGACAACTTCCTCCAAGGGAAATGACATGATCACCCCGCAAGAAGCGCTGCAGCGGACCATCGAGCACCGCGAAATCTTCCACGACGAGATGCTGCACCTGATGCGGCTGATCATGAAGGGCGAAGTCTCGCCGGTGATGATGGCCGCGATCCTCACCGGCCTGCGCGTCAAGAAGGAGACCATCGGCGAAATCGCCGCTGCCGCCACCGTCATGCGCGAACTGGCCACCCACGTCGATGTCCCGCATAACCACCACTTCGTCGACATCGTCGGCACCGGCGGCGACAGCTCGCACACCTTCAACATCTCCACCGCCTCGGCCTTCGTCGCGGCGGCAGCGGGCGCCACGGTGGCCAAGCACGGCAACCGCTCGGTGTCATCGAAGTCCGGCGCCGCCGACGTGCTCGAAGCCCTCGGCGCGAAGATCGACCTGCAGGCGCCGCAGGTGGCCGAGTGCATCAAACGCACCGGCATGGGCTTCATGTTCGCGCCCAATCACCACCCGGCGATGAAGAACGTCGCGCCGGTGCGCAAGGAGATGGGCGTGCGCACCATCTTCAACATCCTCGGCCCGCTGACCAATCCGGCCGGCGCACCGAACACACTGCTCGGCGTGTTCCACCCCGACCTGGTCGGCATCTGCGTGCGTGTCATGCAACAACTCGGCGCGCAGCATGTGATCGTGGTGCATGGCAAAGACGGGATGGACGAAATCTCGCTCGGCGCCGCGACGCTGGTCGGCGAGCTGAAGGACGGCAAGATTCTCGAATACGAAATTCACCCCGAAGATTTCGGCCTGCAGATGATCGCCAGCCGCAACTTGAAAGTCGCCGATGCGGCCGAGTCGAAAGGCCGCCTGCTCGGCGTGCTGGAGAACCAGCCCGGCCCGGCGCTGGAGATCGTCTGCCTCAACGCCGGCACCGCCCTGTATGCCGCCAACCTCGCCGCCGATATCGGCGCCGGCATCGCGCTGGCGCGCCAGACGATCGACAGCGGCAAGGCGCGCGCGAAGCTTGACGAGTTCGTCAAGGTGACGAACTCGCTATGAGCGACATCCTGAACAAGATCCTCGCGGTCAAGCGCGAGGAAGTCGCCGCCGCGCAGGCCGCGAAACCGCTCGCGACGATCCGCGCCGAAGCCGAGATTCAGGCAGCACCACGCGACTTCGTCGGCAGCATTCGCGCGAAAATCGGCGTTGGCGGGACGGCGATCATCGCCGAAATCAAGAAGGCCAGTCCCTCGAAAGGCGTGATCCGTCCTGACTTCCACCCCGCCGAGATCGCCGCCGACTACGCGCAGCACGGCGCCGCCTGCCTGTCCGTGCTCACCGACCGGCAGTTCTTCCAGGGCAGTCCCGAATACCTCCAACAGGCACGCGCGGCCTGTGCCTTGCCGGTGCTGCGCAAGGACTTCATGGTCGACGCCTATCAGGTTTATGAAGCCCGCGCGATGGGTGCGGATGCGATCCTGCTGATCGTCGCCGCATTGTCCGACAGCCAGATGGCCGACCTCGAAAACCTCGCACTTTCGCTCGGCATGGCGGTGCTGGTCGAAAGCCACGATGCCGGCGAACTTGACCGTGCCCTCAAGCTCAAGACGCCGCTGCAGGGCATCAACAACCGCAACCTGCGCAGCTTCGAGGTCAGCCTCGACACCACGCTGTCGCAGCTCGCCCGCATTCCCGCCGACCGCATCGTCGTCACCGAATCCGGCATCCTCGCCCCCGCCGATGTCGCGCTGATGCAGCAGCACGGTGTCAACAGCTTCCTCGTCGGCGAAGCCTTCATGCGCGCGCCCTCCCCCGGCGCCGAACTCGCGCGGCTGTTCGGCTGATGGGCGTCCTTACCCACATCGTCGCGGCCGAAGAGGACGAGCTCGAAGCCCTCGGCGAGTCGCAGCATCCGCTCGACGAATGGAGCGGCATCGAGATGCGCGATGTCGGCATTCCCAAAATCGCCACGCTGCATTGCCTGCTGACCGGCGACACCTTCGACGATGCCGCCGCCCTCTATGAACCGATCTACCTTTCCAGTGAAGGTGCGCTGGTGCTGCGCCTTGCGGATGAGGTGGCCGAACGACTGGCCGAACTGGACGAGGACGCACTCGATGCGGTCGCGCGCGAACTCGTGGCAACCGAGGAATTTGAAACCGCCGGCTGGGAAGATGAGGCGATCACCGAGATGCTGATCTCGCTGGCCGACCTGGCACGCCTGGCCGACTCCCAGGGGCAGGTGCTGTTCGTCTGGATCCATCCCCTGCGCACCTGAATAATCCCCGCCATGACGCCGTACGACTTCACCCTCGAAAAGGAATTCATCGAGTTGCATGTACTGCTCAAGCTGCTTGCTCTTGCTCCCTCGGGTGGTTCCGCCAAGGCGATGATTGCCTCGGGAGATGTCTGCGTCGACGGTCACATCGAAACCCGCAAGGCCTGCAAGATCCGTGCAGGCCAGGTGATAACGCTTGGGGATGCCCGAGTGCGAATCCTGGAATAAGCAGATGAATGGATATAAACGTATTCAGAATCCTCAACGGCGCCCGTAATATTTCCATGGTACGCATTCATAATTACCTTTTCATGCGCAAGTCACTGGCCTTTCTTCTCTGCGGAATTTTTCTCGCTGGCTGCGAACAGCTTGGCCTGGAAAATCCCGCCAAGATCGAAGCGGCTAAAGAGGCCGAAGGACGAGCTATCGGCAGCGCCTGCCGTCATAGCGGTCGCGCCCTCGAGGAGTGCTACAGCTTGAACAAGAAATCCTCAAAGGCAGCCATCTTTTCCGGCTGGCGCGATATGGATGCCTACATGCGCGAGAACAGCATCGCCGTCGTACCACCAGCACCGCCGCCGCCCCCTGCTCCGATTCCCGCCAGCGAAGCTACGGCGGCCGGAAAATAGTCCCGCTCGGCGGACGGGCAGAGGAACAGGCTCAATCCTTCTCGTATTGCCTTCTCAGGCGTTCCAGCCCCTGGCGGTAGGCTTCGGCATCGCCATAGTCGAAAAACTGCGGATAGCGCTCATGCGCGGCCTTGAGGCGTCGGGCATGCTTGATCGGGCACCAGTACTGTTCGGTGCGGGCGGCGACTTCGCGGGTGTAAGCGGCCACCCCGTTGCCATAGGAGCAGTAGAAGCAGTTGAGCTTTTCGATGATGTTGAGATAGGGCAGGCCTTCGCGGTCGAAAACCACGTAGTCCGCCCTGCGGACTTTCGGGATCCGGTAGATCGGGAAGCACGTCGCCTGGTAGACGGTGACGAACAGATCGAGAAGCAGGAATGGCACCCAGCCTGCATAGATGATCGGGGCGGTCAGGATGACCGGCAGGCGCGAGCGGCGCAGGAAGCGGAACAGCCCGATCTTGTAGCGGCGCTGCTGACGCAGGAACTCTTCGGCGAGTTCCTGCCGCTTGTGTTCGAATTCCTCCCGCCGCTTGAGGTACTCCGCTTCGAGTTCGTCCTGCAGCACGCGCATGCGCGCCAGCAGTTCGTCGATATGCTCCCTCATGACGCCAGTCCTCCCGAATCGGTCCCCGCCGGGCTCAGCTCTTGAGTGCGGTCAGCACCTCATCAAGCATCTTCTTGGCATCGCCGAACAACATGCGATTGTTGTCCTTGTAGAAGAGCGGGTTGTCGACACCGGCATAGCCGGAAGCCATCGAGCGCTTCATGACAATCGATGTCCGCGCCTTCCACACCTGGAGCACCGGCATGCCGGCGATCGGGCTGGTCGGATCATCCTCGGCGGAAGGGTTAACGATATCGTTGGCGCCGATCACCATCGAAACATCGGTGTCGGGGAAGTCCTCGTTGATCTCGTCCATTTCCATCACGATGTCGTAGGGCACCTTGGCTTCGGCCAGCAGCACG
>CAYNCH010000013.1:0-15766 GCA_964395815.1 uncultured Methyloversatilis sp. | reverse complement strand
CATCCTGACCATCCTGCTCAAGGGCGCCATCGGCATCCTGCTGGGCGAGATCAAGTACGGCGGCGCCAAGACCGTCGCCGCGAAGTGAGGCAACCAACATGAAAAAGATAGCTATCTACGCAACCGTCCTCGCACTCTGCGGCGGCACGCTTTACACCGTCATTGCCGCGGAAAAAGAGGCGGCTACGGCTGATGGAGCGGCGGCACCCGCCGAGGCCGCACCCGCCGAAAAGGAACCGCTCGTCTGCTTCGAAAGCCGCAAGGGCTACACCGAGGTGACCCAGGAAGAACTCAAGCCCGGGCTGCCGAACGTCAAGTGCTCGCCCAAGACCGGTGCGGCACTGTGGTACGGCGATCCCTACCACGGTACCGTGCCAATGGGCAAAGTGCCGGAGCTGGAAAACATTCCCGAGGACAAGGCCGTTATCAAGCCACGCTCGGAGAAGCTCAACCTCCTGTCGTCATGTGCCGTCGCCTGCCACAACGGTGTCGGCCCGCAGTTCTCGCCGCCGACGCTGCCCAAGGACAAGAAGCCCACGCCAATCCCGACCATGGAAGGCATGATGCCCGAGCTCAAAGACTTCCAGCACGGCCGCGGCCGCATCTGGTGCCTGGATTGCCACCACACCACCCAGCGCAACAAGCTGGTGGACAACTTCGGCGAACCGATCAGCTTCGACCAACCGCAATTGCTGTGCGGCAAGTGCCACGGCGACAAGCTGCGTGACTGGCGCGACGGCATCCACGGCAAGCGCATCGGTGAATTCACCACCGATGGCAAGAAGCGCTGGTTCACCTGCACCGAGTGCCACAACCCGCACAACGTCCAGGACGGCCATCGCAACAAGGGCTTCATCCAGCTGGAACCGGAACCGTCACCGCAGCTGCCGCGGGGCATGGTGAACGCCGACCACGAAAAACTGCACCCCATCCCGCACTGATCGCGCGTCAATGTCGGATTCGACCGAAAACCCGGCCCGGTCCGGGGCGATCCCACCTGGGTCGCCCCGGCACTGACCCGCGAGGAAAAAACCCGCAACGTCGGCAAGACACCGGTTTTCTTCGGGCCGCCGCTGGCCATCCTCACCGAGGGCCAGAAAAACACGATGGAGATCAGCGGCAAGCTGAACCGCACCGCCGAACGCTATCTCGAAATCCAGCGCCGTCATGGCGTCGAATTGACCGAGCCGGAGCGCAAGTGCATCGCGCACATCTGCAACATCGGCTTCATGTCTACGCTGGAGATTCGCGAATTGCCCTTCGAGGTTGGCCTGACCAGATTCGAATGCGAAGGGCTGGACAAGGCGGTACTAAAACAGAAACTCGAAGCCGCCAGCTTTGTCGACCTGGTGATGGTCGTTGAATCACTCGGCTTTTGAAGCCGGACGTCCCCCCCGACTCCCCTTCTGCACATAAGGAACGCAGCATGATGCCCGCCCGCACGGATTGGAACCCGAGCTTCACGGTCGGAAACGCCGCCATGGACGAGCAGCACCGCAACCTGCTCGACCAATGCAACCGGTTGGCCGACCTGTGCGCCGCCGACGGCGGCAATGCGCCCGCCGATGACGCCTTCACGGCCGCCTACGCGCAGTTGATGAATACCGCGCGCGCGCATTTCGCTGCTGAAGAGGCCTTGCTGGTGGCCGGAGGCTATCCCGAGATCGAGAATTACCGCTGCGAGATCGAGGAATACGAATTCCTCGCCGCCGAGATCGCCACCACCGAGAACTTCGACAAGATCGAACTGCAACGCTTTCTGGCGCTCTGGTGGATCGGCCACGTCGTGGATGCCGTGCGACAGCAACGCGAGTTTCTGGCCGCCTGAAGTATCCGCCCCGCGGAATACCTGCCTGCTTGTTACTTTCGACCGGGGCTGGCACCTGGGTGCGCCGTCCGGCCAACGCCGACTTTTCGATAGCTCAAGGCAATTGCCTGAATTCTGATTATCAATTGGCTTGATAATCATCCAGGGATTACGATGACTCGCCTGCCCTGCACCTTGGGGCAATGCAATGGAGGACACCATGCACCGCGAGTACCTGATCGAATTGCTGGCCCTGATCGCCGAATGTCATTGAGCGAGCATTACCTGCGCAGAACCACGGTCAGCGAGCGCCCAAAAAAATGCCCCGGCGAACCGGGGCACTCTCTCCGGGGAGGGAAGTACGGAGAGTTACTTCGAGAACGGCGTCGGCTTCGGCGTGTTGTCGCGCGACGGCGGCAGGATCGGCAGGCGGAAGATCGGCTGGTCGCCGGTCAGCGACTTCAGGAAGGCAACGATCTGCGCATTCTCCTTGTCGGTGAACTTCTTGCCGAGCTGCAGGCGGCCCATGATGTCCACGGCTTCCTTCAGCGTCCAGTAGGCGCCGTCGTGGAAGTAGGGATAGGTCAGTTCGACGTTGCGCAGCGTGGGCACCTTGAACATCATGCGGTCGGCGTCAGCACCCGTGACGTCGGCGCGGCCCTTGGCCGCCGCCGTGGTCTTGTAGGGCTCGACGAGACCCATCTTCTGGAAGGACGTACCGCCAAGCGCTTCGCCGTTGTGGCAGGCCACACACCCGCTTTCCTTGAACAGTGTCCAGCCGGCCAGTTCATCGGCCGTCAGCGCATCCTTCTTGCCAAGCAGCCACTGGTCGAAGCGCGAGTTCGGGGTCACGAGGGTCTTCTCGAACTCGGCGATGGCGGCAGTCACCTGATCGATGTCGATCTTGTCCTTGCCGAAAACCATCTTGAATTCACGCACGTACTCGGGGATGGTCTGCAGCACGCCGACGGCGAGCTGGTGGGTGAAACCCATTTCACCCGGATTGGCGATCGGACCACCGGCCTGCTCTTTGAGGTCGGCCGCACGCCCGTCCCAGAACTGGGCGACGGCCAGGCTGGAGTTGAGCACGGTCGGCGCATTGATCGGGCCCTGCTGCCACTTGTCGCCAATCGAGGTCGGGATGTTGTCCGTGCCGCCCATCGACAGGTTGTGGCAGCTGTTGCAGGAAATGAAGCCGGACTTCGACAGGCGCGGATCGAAGTAGAGCTTCTTGCCCAGCTCGACCATGCCGAGGTTGATCTGCTTGGGCGGCTGGATCGGTTTGGCCAGGTCTTCGGCGTTGGCGACAGCAGCACCGGCGATGGTGCCGATCACGGCCAGAGAGGCTACGAGGGTACGGATTTTCATCATGAGAACTCCCTTGCGAGTAAGAAATTGAGGGCAAAGCATCTTGCGCAGTGCCGCAAGATACCCCTACAATTCCCATGGACGTTGATGTAAGTCAATGATTATTAAGATAATTTTATAGCTTTTGCCTATTTGCTGCATAGCCGTTTCCTATACCCGACACCATGAAACTTTCCGCACTGCGCTATCTGGTCGCCTTCTCCGACGAAGGCTCCTTCAGCAAAGCCGCCGAGCGCTGCAATGTCAGCCAACCGACGCTCAGCGTCGCTCTGCAGAACCTCGAAACCGAGCTCGGGGTATCGCTCATCGAGCGCGCCAAGGGTCATGTCGCCCTCACCGACCTCGGCTGGCAGGTCGTCGGCCAGGCCCGCAAGGCGCTCGACGAAACCCGCCGTATCGAGCAGGTCGCCCAACTCGGCAAAGACCCGCTACACGGCAACTTCCGCCTCGGCGTCATCCACACCATCGGTCCCTACCTGCTGCCCGAGCTGATTGCCGCGATGAAGAGGGTCGCCCCCGACACGCATCTCTTCATCGAGGAAAGCATGACGGCACTGCTCGCCGACTACCTCAAGTACGGTACCGTCGATGCCGCCATCATCGCGCTGCCCTTCGATATCCCCGGCATCAAGACACATCCGCTCTACGACGAACCCTTCGAAGTGGTCGTACCCGCAGGCCACCCGTTCGTCGCGCGTACGAAGATCCCCTCCCGCGAAGTGCGCGGCGACGACATCCTCGTGCTCAAAGCCGGCAACTGCTTCCGCGAGCAGGTCCTCGACGCCTGTCCGGAAATCAGCCACGCCGAAGGTTCGACGCACGAAGGGCATTCGATCGAGACCGTGCGCTGCATGGTCGCCTCGGGCTATGGCATTTCGGTGCTGCCTGCCGGTGCGCTGAACGGCATCTATCGGAACGACTTGGTCGTTTCGGTACCCTTCGAGGAACCTTCGCCCTCCCGGCGAGTCGCACTCGCCTGGCGCAAGGGCTTCCCCCGTCCGCAGGCAATCGAGGCGATCATCAAGGCCATCGGGATGATCGACAACCCAAGCTATCGCCACCTCGGCACCTGAAGACTGCACCAGTACGCATCCGGGCATCGCAAAACCGGCGTATTACGCCAGTTTTGTCGTGTCATTTCAGTCAGTTACAGTCATTCCTGACGCGCTTGCTCGGTAATAAGCCAACTTAGGCCCTGATCAACAAACAATAACCAATTGTTTTTTATACTATTGTCGGCTTGATTGGGTTGTGGCGCGATTTGTGCATTACCGCATATCTTTTGCGCAGCCCAATCACCGGCATGATCGGGATCCCGGGGCTGCATCCACAACCAACCGCTGGATGGGAATGATGAAAGTCGCTGCAACCCGCCCCCAAGGGACGGCCTTCGCGAGTGCCCGACTGAAACGGCTCGCCCTGTTGCCGGTCGCGCTGCTGGTTGGCCTGTTCGTGGCGGGCCAGGCGGTCGCCAAGACCGCCGACCACAGCAAGTTCAAGGAACTGCAAGGCCCCTTCAAATCCGGTCCCGAAGTGACCAAGGCCTGTCTCGCCTGCCACAACCTGGCCGGGCATCAGGTCATGAAGAGCGTCCACTGGACCTGGGAGGCCAAGAGCCCGACCACCGGAAAAACGCTCGGCAAGAAATGGGCGGCCAACAATTTCTGCGGCTCACCGCTTTCCAACGAGCCGCGCTGCACCAGCTGCCACGCCGGCTACGGTTGGACGGACAAGAATTTCGACTTCACCAACCAGGACAATGTCGATTGCCTGGCCTGCCACGACACCACCGGCGGCTACAAGAAATTCAGCACCGACGCCGGCCACCCGCTCTATGAAGACCGCGTGCACGAGGCAATGGAAGGCCCGCCGGGCAAGAAGCCGGTCAAGGCGCCCGACCTGACGAAGATCGCCCAGCAGGTCGGCCCGTCCGGCCGCGGCAACTGCGGCAACTGCCATTTCAACGGCGGCGGTGGCGACGCGGTGAAGCACGGCGATCTCGATTCCTCGCTGAAGAACCCGCCGAAGGAGCTCGACGTCCATATGGCCAAGGACGGCGGGAACATGAGTTGCGCCGCCTGCCACACCTTCAACGACCACCTGCCCTCCGGCAGCCGCTATGCGGCCAATTCGAAGGATACGCACGGCAAGGATCTGCCGAAGGACGACCACAACCGCGCGACCTGCGAGTCCTGTCACGACAACACGCCGCACAAGGACGCGAAGCTCAACAACCACGCGAACAAGGTCGCCTGCCAGACCTGCCACATTCCCGAGTTCGCGCGCGGCGGCGTCGCCACCAAGACACTGTGGGACTGGTCGACTGCCGGCAAGATGGATGCCGACGGCAAGCCGCTGTTCGTCAAGGGTGACCACGGCCACCTGAAATACTCGGCCGCCAAGGGCGACTTCGAATATGGCGAGAACGTGCGGCCTGCCTACAAGTGGTACAACGGCACCGTCCAGCAGGTCACCATCACCGACAAGCTGGACGACTACATCGCCAAGGACGGCGTGCTCGAGCTGAACCGCATCGAGGGCTCGGCGAACGATCCCAAGGCCCGCATCTGGCCGTTCAAGGTCATGCACGGCAAGCAGCCCTACGACCCGGTGAACAACACACTGGTGGTGAACCACGTCTATGGCGAGGACGACACTTCGTTCTGGAAGAACTACGACTACGCCAAGTCGATCCAGGCGGGCATGGATTACGCCGGCCTGCCCTATTCCGGCAAGTTCGACTTCATCGAAACCCGCATGAACTGGTTCATCACCCACATGGTCGCGCCCAAAGAAAAAGCCGTGCCCTGCCAGGAATGCCACACCCGTTCGGCGGAAGGCCGGCTCGCGGAAATCGGCGACATCTACATTCCCGGCCGCGACCGCTACGCGTGGATCGACCTCATCGGCTGGCTGGTCATCGCCGGCTCGCTGGCCGGTGGCCTGGCCCACGGCCTCATTCGCCTGATCGCAAGCAGGAGGAACCCGCAATGAGCGGCGAACGCATCTACGTCTATAAAGCCTACGAACGCTTCTGGCACTGGTCGCAGGCGGCCCTGATCATCATCCTGGCGATCACCGGCTTCGAGATCCACGGCACCTACAGCCTGCTCGGCTTCAAGGATGCCGTCAGCGTCCACACCTTCTCGGCCTGGACACTGCTGGTCATCTGGGCCTTCACCATCTTCTGGCAATTCACCACCGACGAATGGCGCCAGTACATCCCGACGCTGAAGAACGTCGATGCCATGCTTCTCTACTACCTGCGCGGCATCTTCAGGAAATCGCCACACCCGTTCTGCAAGACCGCGGACGAAAAGCACAACCCGCTGCAGCGGCTGGCCTACCTGTCCGTCCTGTCCTTCATTTCACCGATGATCTGGGGTTCCGGCCTGTTCTATCTTTTCTACGACAAATGGCCGGCGCTGGGCATCGACCAGTGGCTGACGCTCGGTACCGTCGCCACGGTCCACGTGATCGGCGCCTTCATGATCACCGCCTTCTTCTTCATCCACGTGTATCTCACCACCACCGGCCACACCGTGTTCGCGCACATCAAGGCGATGATCACCGGCTGGGACGAAGTGCACTGCCCAAACAGCACTGCCGCGCCGCACCAGAAAAAATAACCGGCCATCCAGGACACCGGCAACCCGGGTTGCCGGTGCCTTGCGCGCCGGGTGCGAGCGTTACCTGGCCTGCAAGCGGTAGATGTACTCGGTCAGGGCGAGGATGCGGCTGCGCGCCTGCGATTCGGCATCCTGTTGCGGATAATTGTTGAAGTAGATCGAACTTTGCTGGCTGAAGGCCCGGCCCCACACCGGCATGTCGCGCAGGCCGTGCGCCTTGACTTCCTGGCGGCCGTCGATCACCTGATAGACGCGATCGAAGGGAAATACGCCCTGGTTGTTCTTCGCCAGCACCGTAAGGTCGGGCGTCCTGGCGGTCAGCTGGCTCACGAAGGGGCCGTCGCCCTTTCCTTTCATGCCATGACAAACGGCGCAGGCGGCTTCGTACTCACCCTTGCCGATATCGATCACCGTGCCCTTCGGAACGCTCATCTGCGCCAGCGCCGCGCCGGCAAACGCGGATGAAAGCAATAGTGCGCCACACAGTCGGGAAACTCGTTTCATGGGGAAACCTCCTTGTCGTTATGCAGGGGATACGCCGATTGTAATGGCAGTCCGCGGGCGGCATGGAAAAGTCGGCGCCGGCGGGACGGCGCCGCAAGGGCTGGGGAAGGGTGGCGGTGAAGGGTTCGGTGCTAAAGTGCGCGCTTCGCCTTCCGCCCTGTAGCCGTGCGCCTTTTCCGCCTCGCCAAGATCGCCCGCGTCGGACTCAAATACGGCCTTGACCGCCTGATCCTCGAACACGACCCGAGCGGCAAGCTCGTCCTGCCGCTCGGGCTGGTCAACCTGCTGTGCTTCTGGCGCGATCCGGCCCTGCTGCAAGCCTCGCGCGGCGAACGACTGCGCCGCGCCCTCGAAGCGCTCGGACCGATCTTCGTCAAGTTCGGCCAGGTGCTATCGACGCGCCGCGACCTGCTGCCCGCCGACCTTGCCGACGAACTGGCGCTGCTGCAGGATCGCGTGCCACCCTTCCCGCCCGAACAGGCGATCGCCGAGATCGAGAAGAGCTTCGGCCGGCCGCTCGCCGCCATCTATGCCCGCTTCGAGCGCGAACCCGTCGCGTCCGCCTCGGTCGCCCAGGTTCACTTTGCCACGCTGCCCGACGGCCAGGACGTCGCCGTCAAGGTGTTGCGCCCCGGTATCGAGCCGGTGATCGCGCACGACCTCGCCCTGCTCGACAGCTTCGCGGCATTGCTCGAACGCTTCTGGTCGGACGGCAAGCGCCTCAAGCCGCGGGAAGTGGTGGCCGAGTTCGCCAAGCATCTCGGCGACGAACTCGACCTGATGCGCGAAGCCGCCAACTGCTCGCAGCTGCGCCGCAACTTCTCGAAATCGCCGCTGCTGCTGGTACCCGAGGTGCATTGGGACTACTGTACGCACGCAGTGATGACGATGGAACGCATGCACGGCATCCCGATCGGCCAGATGGACCGCCTGCGGGAGGCCGGCATCGACCTCAAGGCTCTGTCGCGTGCCGGCGTCGAAATCTTTTTCACCCAGGTGTTCCGCGACGGCTTCTTCCACGCCGACATGCACCCCGGCAACATCCTCGTCTCGGCCGACCCCGCCACCTTCAACCGTTACGTCGCACTCGACTTCGGCATCGTCGGCACGCTGACCGAGACCGACAAGAACTATCTCGCCATCAACTTCCTCGCCTTCTTCCGCCGCGACTACAAGCGTGTCGCCGAGGCACACATCGAATCCGGCTGGGCGCCGAAAGACACGCGCGTCGATGAACTGGAAGCGGCGGTCCGCGCCGTCTGCGAACCGATCTTCGATCGCCCGCTCAAGGAGATTTCCTTCGGCAAGGTGCTGCTGCGCCTGTTCCAGACCTCGCGCCGCTTCAACGTCGAGATCCAGCCGCAACTGGTGCTGCTGCAGAAGACGCTGCTCAACATCGAGGGCCTCGGCCGCATGCTCGACCCCGACCTCGACCTGTGGGACACCGCCAAGCCCTTCCTCGAACGCTGGATGCAGGAGCAGCTCGGCTGGCGCGGCCTCGTCAATCACGTGAAGAAGGAAGCGCCCCAGTGGGCGACGCTGTTGCCGCAGCTGCCGCGCCTCGCGCATCAAACCCTGGTGCAGGCGAACGCACTGGGCGATGCGGCGACACACATCGCCCGCTTCAGGGAAGAGGCGGCGGCCAGCCGCCGTCTGGCCCGCGCGGCGCTCGTGCTCGCCGCCGCCGCGCTGCTGCTCGCGGCCACGCAGTTCCTCTGAAAAAGTCGGCGCCGGCGGGACGGCGCCTTCTTTATAATCGCGCGCCATTCGCTTCCGCCCGCGGGGTGGCGGGCTTCGCAGGGGGTCGCTCATGCTCTTGGGTTTCGTCATCCTCTACCTGGTGGTCTCGATCGGCATTGGCCTGTTCGCCGCGACGCGCGTGCACAATGCCCGCGACTACATCGTCGCCGGCCGCCACCTGCCGTTCTACATGGTGCTGGCGATGGTGTTCGCCACCTGGTTCGGCGCCGAGACGGTGCTGGGCATTTCCGCCACCTTCATCGAGGAAGGCTCCCGCGGCCTGATTTCCGATCCGCTCGGCGCCTCGCTGTGCCTCGTGCTGTTCGGCCTGATCTTCGCGCGGCCGCTCTACCGCATGAACCTGCTGACGCTGGGCGACTTCTTCCGCATTCGCTACAACCGGCAGACCGAACTCGTCATCTCCATCTGCATCGTGCTGTCCTACCTCGGCTGGGTCGGCGCGCAGATGACGGCGCTGGGGCTGGTGTTCAACGTGCTGTCGGCCGATGCGATCTCGACGCAGCAGGGCGTGCTAATCGGCGCCGGCGTGGTGCTCGTCTACACCCTGTTCGGCGGCATGTGGTCGGTGGCGCTCACCACCTTCGTACAGATGATCGTCATCGTGCTCGGCCTGCTCTACGTCACCTGGATCGCCGGCGACATGGCCGGCGGCATCGGCACCGTGATCGCTCACGCCCAGGCAGCCGGCAAGTTCGAATGGCTGCCGCAACTTGAACCGCTCGACATGCTGGCCTGGATCGCCGCGCTGTGCACCATGATGCTCGGTTCGATTCCGCAACAGGACGTCTTCCAGCGCGTCAACGCCTCGAAGAACGAGCGCACGGCCGTCTGGGGCACGACGCTCGGCGGTGTGAGCTACTTCTTCTTTGCCGCCGTGCCGCTGTTCCTCGCCTACTCCGCGACGCTGATCGACCCGGCGCTGGTCGAAAAACTGATGGCCGAGGATTCGCAGCTGATCCTGCCCAACCTGATCATCGGCTACATGCCGCTCACCGCCCAGATCATCTTCTTCGGTGCGCTGCTCTCCGTCATCATGAGCACGGCCTCGGGCACCCTGCTCGCCCCGTCGGTGACTTTCTCGGAGAACGTGCTCAAGGGTTTCTGGACAGGCATGACCGATCGCCAGTTGCTGCTGGCGACACGCCTGACGGTCGTCGTGTTCACCGGGCTGGTGACGCTCTACGCGCTTTCATCGGACACCAGCATCCACGGCATGGTCGAGAACGCCTACCGCATCACCCTGGCCGGCGCCTTCGTGCCGCTAGCGGCCGGCCTGTTCTGGAAACGCGCCAACAATCTCGGCGCCACCCTCGCCATCGTGCTCGGCCTGGGCACCTGGCTGCTGTTTGAACTGTTCGTTCCGGAAGGCGACATCGAGCCGCAGCTTTACGGCCTGATCGCCAGCGCGCTGGGCATGCTCGCCGGTGGCCTGTTCGGACCGCGCAACACGCCTCCGCTACATGCCGGGCATCACCATGCGGCCGCAGAAACGCACCACGTAGCCCGTTAGCATATACACTGGCGCTTTCGACACACTCGCAAGGAGCCATCATGAAGAAACTGGTCACCACCATCCTCACCGCCCTGGTTGCAGGTCATTTCACGTTAGCCCCAGCCGCCTTCGCTGCCGACGACAAGAAACCCACCCCCCAGCAACAGCGCATGAAGGACTGCAATGCCGAAGCCAAGGGCATGAAAGGCCAGGAACGCAAGGATTTCATGAAACAGTGTCTGTCCGGCAAGCAGGCCGAACGCAAGGAAGCCCGCAGCACTCAGCAGGACAAGATGAAGACCTGCAACGCCGACGCCAAGGCCAAGGGCCTCAAGGGCGACGAGCGCAAGGCCTTCATGAGCGACTGCCTGAAAAACTGATCGTCGCCACGGGCGGCGGCGCTTCCTCGTCGAAGGCCGTGTCGCCGTCCGGATCGGGCACGCCGGTCGTCTTCAGTCCAGCGAAGCCGTAGAGCTTCGCATCCATCAGGTGGGACGGCACGACGTTGGCGAGGCTACGGGCCATCGTCTCGATGCGTCCCGGGAAACGCCGGTCCCAGTCGCGCAGCATCTCGGCCACCTGCTGGCGCTGCAAATTCGGCTGGCTACCGCACAGGTTGCAGGGAATGATCGGAAACTCCCTGAGCTTCGCCCATTCGACCAGATCGGCCTCGCGGCAGTAGGCGAGCGGACGAATCACGATATGCCGGCCGTCGTCCGACACCAGCTTGGGCGGCATCGCCTTCAGCTTGCCGGCGAAGAACATGTTGAGGAACAGCGTGGCGAGGATATCGTCGCGATGGTGGCCAAGAGCGATCTTGGTCGCCCCCAGCTCGTCGGCCACGCGGTAGAGAATGCCGCGCCGCAGCCGCGAACAGAGCGAACAGGTCGTCTTGCCTTCGGGAATCACGCGCTGGACGATCGAATAGGTATCCTCCTCGACGATGCGGTAAGGCACGCCGAGGCCGTCGAGATAGGCGGGCAGCACCTCGGTGGGAAAGCCCGGCTGCTTCTGGTCGAGATTGACGGCAATCACCTCGAAATCGATCGGTGCCTTTTCCTTCAGATAGAGCAGGATGTCGAGCAGCGCATGCGAATCCTTGCCGCCCGACAGGCACACCATCACGCGGTCGCCCTCCTCGATCATGTTGAAGTCCGCGATGGCTTGGCCGACCTCGCGGCGCAGACGCTTGGCCAGCTTGTTGGCTTCGAATTCGGCCTTGTGGGCTTGCTTGTAAGTGCTCATAAATGTGCTGTTCGGCCACCGTCGACGTTGATGACCTGGCCGGTAATGTAGAGCGCGTCGAAGATCAGGAATTTCACCGTGCGCGCAATGTCGCCGGGGGACCCGATGCGCTTGAGCAGGGTATGTTCGACGATGACGCGCTGCTCGTCCGGCGGAAAATCACTCGCATTCTCTGGCCACTCGATCGCCCCCGGGGCCACGGCATTCACGCGCACCCGCGGTGCCAGCTCAATGGCGAGCGCCCGCGTCAAACCGAGCAGGCCGGCCTTGGCCGCGCAGTAGAGCGGATAGCCCTTGAGCGGCCGCTCGGCATGCACATCGGTGATATTCACGATGCAGCCGTGCGTGCTTTCCAGATGCGGCGCAGCAGCCTGCGACAGGAACAACGGGCCTTTCAGGTTGCTGCCCGTCAGGTCGTCCCAGGCCGTTTCATCGATGCTGCCGACCGGCGTGGCGAAGAAGCTGGAGGCATTGTTCACCAGCGCGTCGAGCCGCCCGAAGTGAGCGACCGCTTCATCGATCAGGCCAACCAAACCAGCGATATTACGCAAGTCGCACCGTATCGCCAGCGCCGACTTTTCGCGGCGGGCGTTCAACTCCGCGGACAGCCGCTCCGCATCGTCCGTCGAGCTGCGATGATGCAGCACGACGCAGGCGCCGGCCGCATGCAGCGTGCGCGCGATTTCTGCGCCGACACGCCGGGCGGCACCGGTCACGAGGACGACAGGATGAGCGGGAGAATTCATCCGAGGAGTATACCGAGGCCATGCGCCGCGGCCGCAAAGCCGAAGCCGGCCGTGACTGCCACCAATGAACCGTAGCCGGCACAGTTGAGACCCTGCAGACCGGTGTTGTCGAGATCGCAGGCGCCCGTTTGCGGCCGGCGAATCTGCTCGTCCGAGAACACGCAAGGCACACCGAATTTCTTCTTCGGCTCGCGGGTAAAGCCGTAGTCCTTGCGCAACCGTGCGCGCAGCTTGCTGGCCAGCGCATCCTGCGTGGTGCGCGACAGGTCGTCGATACGGATACGCGTCGGATCGGTGCGCCCGCCCGCCCCGCCGGTCGTCACCACCGCACGCTTCGCGCGCCGGCAGTGCGCGATCAACGCGGCCTTCGCCTTCACGTCGTCGATGCAGTCGAGCACGACATCGCACGCCGGCAGCAACTGCGCAACATTGTCGACGGTGACGAATTCCTCGACACAGACCACCGTGCAGGCAGGATTGATCTGCGCGATGCGCTCGGCCATCGCCTGCACTTTCGCCTGCCCGAGCGTGCCTTCCAGCGCATGCACCTGGCGATTCACGTTGCTCTCGGCGACATGGTCGAGATCGATCAGCGTCAGCCGCCCGACCCCCGAACGCGCCAGCGCCTCGGCCGCCCACGAGCCAACGCCGCCGATGCCGATCACGACAGCATGCTTGCCGGCCAGGCGCGCCAGGGAGCCCGAACCGTAGAGGCGGTCAATGCCGCCGAAGCGGCGGGAGTGTTCGGAAGGATTCATGGCAGCCAGTCGATGGAAGCGGCGAAAGCGCGTCGCTGCACGCGTGGGTTGAGCGCTTCTGTGCCGCCCCCCTGGTCGATGATCCAGCCGCCGGGGGCAGCGACATCGGGCAAGGCATCGCCCAGGCTGCGCACCTGGCGTGCCGACCCGATACCGGCCTTGACCTCGACGGCGCTGACAGCATCGCCGCGCACCAGCAGCAGGTCGATTTCCGCCCCCGCCGCCGTGCGCCAGAAGAACGGCTGGCTGAACGGATGCACCAGCCGCTCGCGCCGCAGCAGGTCTTCGATGACGAAGGTTTCCCAACTGGCGCCGCGAATCGGGTGGGCATCCAGTTCTTCGGCCGTGCCGATGTTGAGCAGGTGATGCAGCAGCCCGGTATCGCGCAGGTAGGCCTTGGGCGATTTGGTAAGCCGCTTGCCGACATGGCGGAAATAGGGAGGCAAACGGCGCAGCAGGAAGGTTTGCTCGAAAATGTCCAGCGCGCGACTGACGCGGCCGTGGCTCACCCCCAGTGCCCCCGCCAGCGAGGACGCATTCAGCAAGCCGCCCTGTTGATGCGCCAACATGGTCAACAGGCGACGCAGGAACAGCGGCTCGGCCTCGATGCCCAGCAGCGGCAGGTCGCGCTCCAGGTAGGTGCGCAAGTAGGCTTCCTGCCATTCGCGGAAATCACCGCTCAGCGCATCGGGAAAACCGCCCGCCAACCACAGTTGCCGCCAATCGCGCGGCGCATCGCCTCCGGCGGCTTCCTGTGCGGTCAAGGGGTCCAGTTCGAGAATCCCGATCCGGCCGGCCAGGGATTCCGCCACGCCCCGCACCAGCGCTGGTTGCACCGAGCCAAGCAGGATGTAGGCCCCGCGCCGCCCACGTTCGGCATCGATGATGCCGCGCAAGGCGGAAAACACCGCCGGCACCGCCTGCGCCTCGTCGAGAATCACCCCGCCCGCCGCGCGCTGCTCGATCTGGAACGCCACATCCTCGGTAAACGCTTCGCGCAGCCGCGGGGCCTCCAGATCGACGTAGGCATGCGTCGGAAAGGCCATTTTCGCCAGGGTCGTCTTGCCTACCTGGCGGGCGCCCAGAATCAGCACGGCCGGAAAGTGTGCGGCCAGCTGTTGCAACCGTTGGGTGGCAAGGCGGGGGAAATCGGAACTCATCCTTGTATTTTTTCATTGACGATATAAAAATACAAGCCTATTTTCTTCCGGTCTCGTTTGCTTCGCAGCCTACAATCCTCCCCTTATGCCCCATCCGCCCGCCCTCCTCCCCGCACCTTCCGCCGACGCTCAGGCCGCCAGCCGCGAGTTGAGCGCCTGTATCGCCGCGAGCATCCGTGCCGCGGGCGGCTGGCTGCCGTTCGTCGACTACATGGACATGGCCCTGCATCTGCCGGGGCTGGGCTATTACGCGGGGGGCTCGCTGAAATTCGGCCCGGCGGGCGATTTCGTTACCGCACCGGAACTGACGCCGCTGTTCGGCCAGGCGCTGGCGCGGCAGGTGGCGCAGATCCTTGCCGTCCTGCCGGCGCCGACTTTTCCGTCTGCCGTGCTGGAAGTCGGTGCCGGCAGCGGTCGGCTGGCGGCCGACCTGCTGCTGGCGCTGGACGCGCTCGGCGCATTGCCGGCACGCTATGAAATCCTCGAACTGTCTGGCGAGCTGCGTGCCCGCCAGCAATTCACGATCGCCGCTGCCGCACCGCATCTGGCCGACCACGTCGTCTGGCTGGACGAGTTGCCGGAGCAGTTCACCGGCTGCGTGGTGGCGAACGAACTGCTCGATGCGCTGCCGACCCATGCCGTGGCCTGGCGTGACACGGGCCTGATGGAGCGCGGCGTGGTGCTGGCAGAGGACGGTTTCGCCTGGGCCGAGCGCCCGGCGGGCAATCCGCTGGCGGGTGCAATGGCGGTACTCGACGTCGCGGCCCCCTACGCGAGCGAGATTTCGCTGGCCGCGCGCGCCTGGGTGGCGGAATGGGGCCGGCGGCTGGCGCACGGCGCCCTGCTGCTGATCGACTACGGCCTGCCGCGCCATGAGCTTTACCACCCGCAAAGAAACCGCGGCACCCTGCGCTGCCATTACCGCCAGCGCGCCCATGAGAATCCGTTCTGGTGGCCGGGACTTTCCGACATCACCAGCCATGTCGATTTCACCGCCGTCGCCGAGGCCGGCTTCGACGCCGGGCTGGACGTGCTCGGCTACACGAGCCAGGCCGCCTTCCTGATCAACTGCGGCCTCGGCGAATTGCTGGTGGCGCGCCAGCAGGCCGGCGGCGAACAGGCGCTACGGGCAAGTGGTGCGGCGCAGACCCTGCTCGCCCCGGGCGAGATGGGAGAACTGTTCAAGGTAATCGCGCTCGGTCGCGGCATCGACGTGCCGCTGCTGGGTTTCGCGCTCGGCGACCGGCGCCACACCCTGTAACAATGTGAAAGTCGGCGCCGGCGGGACGGTGCCCT
>CAYNCH010000012.1:0-15808 GCA_964395815.1 uncultured Methyloversatilis sp. | reverse complement strand
CGGCAGCATGCCGTATTCGGCGGTGACCCAGCCCTGTCCCTTGCCCTTGAGGAAGGGCGGCACGCGCTCCTCGACGCTGGCGGTGCACAGCACCTTGGTGTGGCCGAATTCGACCAGCACGCTGCCTTCGGCATGGCGTGTGTAGTGGCGGGTGATGGTCAGCGGGCGCAGCGCGTCGGGGGCGCGGCCGTCGGGACGGTTCGTCATGCTTGCTCCTGGGGTGGGGGGGTGTAGGGGGCAGCCAGCATGCGCTGCAGGGCGAAAGCGCTTTGCGGACGTGCCAAGGGGTCGAGCAGCATGCACTGGTCGATGGTGGTGAGCAGTTCGGGCGAGTAGCGTCTGGCCCAGCGCTGCGTCGCCGGGACCAGCTGGTCGTTGATGAGGCGCAGGTCGGCGGGTTGCGGCGCGGCGGCGGCGAGGCAGGCGTACATGCTCGCGCCGACGGCGTAGACGTCGGTCCACGGTCCCTGCCCCGGCTGGTTGCCGTACTGCTCGGGTGCGGCGTAACCGGGCGTGTAGGTCGGGCGCAGTTCCGGGTCGGTCTGGGTCAGGGCCTGGCGTGCGGCGCCGAAATCGATCAGCACGGGCGAGCCGTCGGTGCGCAGGTAGATGTTGGACGGCTTGATGTCGAGGTGCAGCAGCTTGTTGGCATGCACCTCGCGCAGGCCCGAGAGCAGGCGCGCGAACACGCCGCGCACGAAGCTTTCGCGGAATTGGCCGTGGTACTTGCGGATCTGCTCGTGCAGGGTGCGGCCCTCCTCGTAGCGCATCACGAGGTAGACGGTGTCGTTGGCGCGCAGGAAGTTGAGCACGCGCACGACGTTGGGGTGGTTGAGGCGTGCCAGCGCGATGCCTTCCTCGTAGAAGGCCATCATGCCGCTCTGGTAGGCCTCGCGGTTTTCGGCCTTGACCTGCGGCAGCAGTCCCACCTCGCGGCGGGCGAGTGCTTGCGGCAGATACTCCTTGACAGCCACCGGCGTGCCTTGCGGATCGGTGGCCAGATAGACGATGGCGAACCCCCCCATCGAAAGCTGGCGCTCGAAGCGATAGCCGTCGATCACGTGACCGGCTGGCAGGGGAATATTGAGTTGGGGCGTGGGCATCGAGCATCCATTGTAATTACTGGTAAGCTCGTGCGCTGCACAGCACAGGATTCGCCCCATGACCATCCACAGCATGACCGGCTATGCCGCCCACGAGCACGACCTCGGGCCGGTACGGCTCGCCCTCGAACTGAAAAGCGTCAATGGTCGCTTCCTCGACCTGAATTTTCGCTGCTCCGAGGAGCTGCGTTTCCTCGAAATGCCGCTGCGCGAGCGGCTGACCGCAGCTATAGCGCGCGGCAAGGTCGATTGCCGGCTGTATCTGCAGGCCAGCACGGCGGCCATGCCCAAGCAGACGCCCAACCTCGCCCTCGTTGCTCAACTGGCAGTGCTGCAGGACGAGGTGCGCGGCGTGCTGCCTGCGGCGGCGCCGCTATCCGTTGCCGACGTGCTGCGCTGGCCGGGGGTGCTGGCGACCGAAGCCGTAACTCCGGAACAGTTGCAGAGCGAGACGCTGGCGCTGCTCGACGCGGCCCTGGCCGAATTCGTCGCCAGCCGCGCGCGCGAGGGGGCCCGCCTGGCCGACGTGCTGCGCGAACGCGTCGCCCGCATGCGCGCCGAGGTTGCCCGCGTCGAGCCGATGGTGCCGGCCGCCATCGCCGAATACACCGAGCGCCTCGCTGCCAAGTTGCGCGAAGCGGTCGCCGCCCTCGACGAAGACCGTATCCGCCAGGAGGTTGGCGTGTTCGCCGCGAAAATCGACGTCGCCGAAGAGCTGGCGCGCCTCGTCGCGCATCTCGCCGAGGTCGAGCGCGTGCTGGCGAAGGGCGGCGCGGTCGGCAAGCGGCTCGACTTCCTCACGCAGGAGCTGAATCGCGAGGCGAACACGCTCGCCTCGAAATCCGTATCCGCGGCGGTTACCGCCGTTGCCCTGGAATTGAAGCTGCTGATCGAGCAGGTTCGCGAGCAGGTGCAGAACCTGGAATGACGACCGGGTGCCGTCCCGCCGGCGCCGACTTTTTAGGTAAGCTGACCACCATGAATCTCCCCTCCGCAAACGACACCGCCACCGCTGGTGCACTCTTCATCGTTTCCGCGCCCTCCGGTGCCGGCAAGACCACGCTGGTCAGAAAGCTGATGGCGCTGGATCCGGGCATCCGTCATTCCGTGTCCTACACGACGCGTGCGCCACGGCCCGGAGAACAGCATGGCCATGACTACAACTTCGTCGACATCCAGACCTTCCTCGCGATGCGCGAACGCGGCGAGTTCCTCGAGTGGGCCGAGGTCCACGGCAACTTCTACGGCACCTCGCGCAACTGGCTGCTCGACGAAATGCGCGCGGGACGCGATACGCTGCTGGAAATCGACTGGCAGGGCGCGCAGCAGGTGCGCGAACTGATGCCGCATGCGGTGACGATCTTCATCGTGCCGCCGTCGATCGAGGAGCTGGAGCGCCGCCTGCGTTCGCGTGGACAGGACAGCGAGGAGGTCATCCAGCGGCGTGTCGCCGCTGCACTGTCCGAACTTCGGCACGTCGACGAGTTTGATTTCGTTATAATCAACAACGACTTGCAGGAAGCCTTGGCCGATCTGGCCGCGGCGGTGCGGGCCTCGCGTCTCGATTTTGGGCGCCAGCGAGTGCGCCACCCCGAGGTTTTCCGCTTCCTCTCACTTCATTGAATGCAAAGGATTCTCCATGGCTCGCGTCACCGTCGAAGACTGCCTCAAGTACATTCCCAACCGTTTCCAGATGACGCTTGCCGCGACCTATCGTGCCCGTCAGATCACCATGGGCAGCACGCCGCAGGTCGAAGTGGACAAGGACAAACCCACCGTGATCGCCCTGCGCGAGTTGGCCGAGGGCAAGTACGGCGCAGAAGTCCTTTATCGCAGCCAGGCCTGAAACGCATGAACTAGGGGGACTCCATGTCGGCGGCAGCTGCGTCCCCCCTCCCTTCCCCCGTCGCGGTTTCACCCGCTGCGGTGTATGACGAGCCGCCGATCATTCCGGTGGACATGCATCCGCCGATCGATCTGGCCGAGGACCTGGAGCATTTCCTCGCCCAGCTGGTCGCCTACCTCAAGCCCGAAGATGTCGACCTGATCGCCGCGGCCTATCATTTTTCGGCCAATGCGCATCGCGGCCAGTTCCGCTCCAGCGGTGATCCGTACATCTCGCACCCGCTCGCCGTCGCCGAGACGCTGGCGCACTGGCGTCTCGACCCGCAAGCACTGTGCGCCGCGCTGCTGCACGACGTGATGGAGGACACCGCCATCACCAAGGCGCAGATCGCGCAGGATTTCGGTGCGATCACCGCCGAGCTGGTCGACGGCGTCTCGAAGCTCGATCGCATCGAGCACCAGTCCTATGAGGAGGCGCAGGCGGAAAACTTCCGCAAGATGCTGCTGGCGATGGCGCAGGATGTGCGCGTCATCCTCATCAAGCTGGCCGACCGCCTGCACAACATGCGCACGCTCGATGCCGTGCGTCCCGAGAAGCGCAAGCGCATCGCCCGCGAGACATTGGAAATCTATGCGCCGATCGCTAACCGGCTCGGCCTCAACACGCTCTATCGCGAGTTGCAGGAGCTTTCCTTCCGTACGCTGCAGCCGATGCGCTATCGCGTGCTGGCGAAGGCGGTGCGCGCCTCGCGCGGCAATCGCCGCGAGGTGGTGGGCAAGATCCTCGACGCGATCCGCCAGCGTCTGCCCGATTGTCATATTGATGCCGAGGTGATGGGGCGCGAGAAGCATCTGTATGGCATTTACCGCAAGATGCGCGAGAAACACCTGTCGTTCTCGCAGGTGCTCGACATCTACGGCTTTCGCATCGTCGTTGCCGACATTCCCACCTGCTACCTGGCGCTCGGTGCGCTGCACGGCCTCTACAAACCGGTACCTGGCAAGTTCAAGGATTACATCGCCATTCCCAAGGCGAACGGCTACCAGTCGCTGCACACCACGCTGATCGGGCCCTATGGGATGCCCGTCGAACTGCAGATCCGCACGCGCGAGATGCATCATATTGCCGACTCCGGCGTCGCCTCGCACTGGCTCTACAAGGACGAGCAGTCGCTGACCGAACTGCAGCGCACCACGCACCAGTGGCTGCAATCGCTGCTCGAATTGCAGACGGCTTCGGTCGATTCGGCGGAGTTCCTCGAGCACGTCAAGGTCGATCTCTTTCCCGGCGAGGTCTACGTCTTCACGCCGGCGGGCAAGATCCTTTCGTTGCGGCGTGGCGCGACGGCCGTCGATTTCGCCTACGCCGTGCATACCGACATCGGCAACCGCTGCATCGCCTGCAAGATCAATCACGAACCCCTGCCATTGCGCACCGAGTTGAGAAACGGCGATCGTGTCGAGATCGTCACGGCGGCCCATGCGGCGCCGAACCCGAACTGGCTCGGTTTCGTCAAGAGTGGCAAGGCGCGCGCCCAGATTCGCCATTTCCTCAAGACCCGCCAGACCGAGGAATCGGCCGCTCTCGGCGAACACCTGCTGGCGCAGGCGTTGCACAATCTCGGTCATCGCCTCGAGGAATTGGGCGCTTCTGCGTGGCAACGTTTCCTCAGGACGTTCTCGGGCAAGACGCAGCGCGAAGTGCTGACGGATATCGGCCTCGGCAAGCGCCTGCCGGCGATCGTTGCACGCCGCCTGCTCGATGGCCGTGCCTCGGGCGGGCCGGTAGCAAAAAGCGCCGGTGCGATCCGTATCCGCGGTAGCCAGGACATGGCGATGCAGCTGGCACACTGTTGCCGGCCGATTCCCGGCGACCCGATTGTCGGCGTGATCCGCTCCGGCCAGGGATTGATCGTACATACGCACGACTGTCCGACGCTACGCAACAGCAAGGCGGGGCGTGGTGGCGGTGGCAAGGAATGGGTGGATGTCGAGTGGGATGAACATGCGCACGGACCTTTCGACGTCTTGATCAAGGTCGTCGCGCAGAATTCGCCCGGCGTGCTGGCGCGGCTTGCCGCGGCGATTGCGGCGCATGGCACCAACATCACCGATGTCCATATGGATGCGGATACCGGTGCCACGACCGCACTGTATTTCACGCTGCAGGTCGCCGGCCGCCTGGATCTTGCCCGCATCATGCGCAGCCTGCGTCGCCTGCCGGCGGTGACGCGCATCACCCGCCTCAAGGAAGATCAACATCAACGCAACTGAGCGCAACAGAAGGGAGCAACAACGATGGCTTACGAATCCGAACATACGCAATTCATGCGCACCTGGCTGGAGCAGCATCCGGAGGAACTCGCGGTCCAGCGCAGCGGCCGCGCACTGTGGTGGGACCGCGGTCCGCGCGACCAGGACGAGCAGCAGCTTTTCAAGGCGGTGCAAGTACCGCAGCGTCCGTACTACTACGATGCGAATTAGCCTGAGCTGAGCTCAATCTGACGTAACGCATGCCGTCCCTGCAGCGCCGACTTTCGGGTGGGCGCTGCAGGGATTTTTTTATTGGCCAATTCCGAGCGCCACCCTCAACATTAATAATCCTTGATCACCATCAATTCAATCGATGGGTGAGACTCCTAGGATGCGTTGATCGAATCCCTCATGCTTTGTGGGGTTGTCAAGGTTGCCTTCATGAATATTTCCAGCGTTATCGTCATTCCCCATCCGGACCACGCCGCCGCGGTTCCATCCAGGTTGCGCGAGATAGAGGGAGTCGAAGTGCATGCGGTTTCTCCCGAAGGCAAGGTGATCGTCACCGTCGAGGCACCGGACGATCGCGAAACGACGCGAATTTTCGAGTTCATCAGCTTATTGGACGGCGTGATGTCGGCGTCCATGGTGTATCACCAGAACGAATCCGATCCAGAAATGGAAATCTCAGTGGAGGCTTAGCCGCGAGGCGATGCCGCATCGACAAGGAGGTCTGCAATGAAACTGACACGGCGTGAATTCATCAAGACGAATGCGGTCGCGGCGGCGGCCGGCGCAGCAGGGATGTCCATCCCCGGCGCCCAGGCGCTCGCGCAGGTAAAGGGCGACGATGGCCTCCGCTGGGACAAGGGCGTCTGCCGTTATTGCGGTACCGGCTGCGGCGTGCTGGTCGGCGTCAAGGACGGCCGCATCGTCGCGACCCAAGGCGACCCGGATGCCCCGGTCAACAAGGGTCTGAACTGCGTCAAGGGCTATTTCCTGGCGAAGATCCACTACGGCAAGGATCGTCTTACCCAGCCGCTACTGCGCATGAAGGATGGCAAGTTCGACAAGAACGGCGAGTTCCAGCCGATCAGTTGGGACAAGGCTTTCGACATCATGGCCGAGAAGGTCAAGACGACGCTGGCCAACAAGGAGCAGGGCGCCCCTGGCGTGGCGATGTTCGGTTCCGGCCAGTGGACGGTGTGGGAGGGTTATGCCGCCGTCAAGCTGATGAAGGCCGGTTTCCGTTCCAACTCGATCGACCCGAACGCGCGCCACTGCATGGCTTCGGCCGTGGCGGGCTTCATGCGTACCTTCGGTATCGACGAGCCGATGGGCTGTTACGACGACATGGAGCATGCGGACGCCTTCGTGCTGTGGGGCTCCAACATGGCCGAGATGCACCCGATCCTCTGGACGCGTATTACCAACCGTCGCCTGACAGCCGACCACGTCAAGATCCATGTGCTGTCGACATTCACCCATCGCAGCTGCGAACTGGCCGACAACGAGCTGATCTTCCATCCCAGCTCCGACCTGGCGATCCTCAACTACATCTGCAACTACATCATCCAGAACGGCGCGGTGAACAAGGACTTCGTCGCCAAGCACGTTCATTTCTTCAAGGGCGTCACCGATATCGGCTATGGTTTGCGTCCCAACCATCCGCTTGAGCAGGTCGCCAACAACAATGGTTATCCCGGTCCGGATGGCAAGCCGAAGGGCGACCCGAACAAGCACACGCCGATCAGTTTCGACGAATTCGCCGCGTTCGTTTCCGAATACACGCTCGACAAGGCACACGAGATTTCCGGCGTACCCAAGGATCGCCTCGAAAAGCTGGCCAAGACCTATGCCGATCCGAAGACGAAGGTGGCTTCCTACTGGACCATGGGCTTCAACCAGCATACGCGCGGCACCTGGGTCAATAACATGATCTACAACGTGCACCTGCTGGTCGGCAAGATTTCCGAACCGGGCAACGGTCCGTTCTCGCTGACCGGTCAGCCCTCTGCCTGCGGTACGGCGCGTGAAGTGGGTACTTTTGCTCATCGCCTGCCGGCCGACATGGTCGTGATGAATCCGAAGCATCGTGAGATGTCGGAAAAAATGTGGAAGCTGCCGGCCGGCACGATCGACCCGAAACCCGGCTATCACGCGGTACTGCAATCGCGCATGGCCAAGGACGGCAAGATTGGGTTCTTGTGGACCTCGACCACGAACAACATGCAGGCCGGACCGAACGTCAATGGCGAGATCTATCCCGGCTGGCGCAATCCCAAGTGTTTCACGGTCGTTTCCGACTGCTATCCGACGGTATCGGCGTTGTCGGCCGACCTGATCCTGCCGGCAGCGATGTGGATGGAAAAGGAAGGAATGTTCGGCAATGCCGAGCGGCGTGGCCAGATGTGGCGCCAGCAAATCAAGGCGCCGGGCGAAGCGAAGTCCGATCTGTGGCAGTACATGGAGTTTTCCAAGCGCTTCAAGGTTGAGGATGTCTGGCCGGCCGACCTGATCGCCAAGATGCCCGAGTACAAGGGCAAGACGCTCTATGAGGTGCTATACACCAACGGTGTGGTCAACAAGTTCCCGAAGGAGGATACGGCGAAGGTGAATGCCCACGCGTGGGCTGGCTACACCAACGATGAGTCCGAGTATTACGGCTACTACGTCCAGAAGGGCTTGTTCGAAGAGTATGCCGCCTTTGGCCGTGGCCATGCCCACGACCTGGCCGACTTCGATGTTTATCACAAGGTACGCGGCCTGCGCTGGCCCGTGGTCGATGGCAAGGAAACCTTGTGGCGTTTCCGCGAGGGCTACGATCCTTATGTACCGAAAGGCGAGGGCGTGCGCTTCTACGGTTATCCGGATGGCAAGGCGAAGATTTTTGCCCTGCCCTACCAGCCGGCTGCGGAAATGCCGGACAAGGAGTTCGACCTGTGGCTCTGCACCGGCCGTGTGCTGGAACACTGGCATACCGGTTCGATGACGCGCCGCGTGCCCGAGCTTTACAAGGCCTTCCCGGATGCCGTCGTGTTCATGCATCCGAAGGACGCCGAGAAGCGCGGTCTCAAGCGCAATGACGTGGTGAAAGTCTCGACCCGCCGTGGCGAGATCGAGTTGCGTGTCGAGACCAAGGGTCG
The DNA here is from genome assembly GCA_964395815.1 of uncultured Methyloversatilis sp. GTDB lineage: Bacteria > Pseudomonadota > Gammaproteobacteria > Burkholderiales > Rhodocyclaceae > Sulfuricystis. The sequence continues at coordinate 7,461 of CAYNCH010000012.1, read as the reverse complement.
TAACAAGACTCCGGAAGGCTTGATCTTCGTCCCGTTCTTTGACGAACACCGCCTGGTCAACAAACTGACGCTCGACGCCACCTGTCCGATTTCGAAAGAGACGGACTACAAGAAGTGTGCCGCGAAGGTCGTGAAGGTCTGAACGGATTGATTTGAACTTACTGTGAAACGGGGCGCAGTGCAGGGGGTCTGCTCCCCGTCCCGTGATCATGGACAATGAAAGCAAATCCAGGAGCCAGGCTGGCAATGCAAGCCGTCGCCAGTTTCTTTCCGATACCGCACGCATGGCCTGCGGTGTCGGATTGTTGGGGCTGGGGCTCGGCCTCTATGCGCGCCATGCCACGGCGCTTCCCCCTGCGGCCATCCGGCCGCCCGGTGCATTGCCGGAAACCGAATTTTCAGCCGCCTGCATACGCTGCGGCATGTGCGTGCGCGACTGCCCCTATGACATCCTGCACCTCGCCAAACCCGAGGAGCCCATGTCGACCGGTACGCCATATTTCGTCGCACGGCAGGCACCCTGCGAGATGTGCGAGGATATTCCATGCATAAAGGCTTGTCCGACCGGCGCACTCGATCACGCGCTAACCGATATCAACAAGTCCCGCATGGGGCTGGCCGTCCTCATCGATCAGGAGACCTGTCTCAACTTCCTCGGCTTGCGTTGCGACATCTGTTACCGGGTCTGTCCGGTGATCGACAAGGCGATTACGCTCGAACCCCAGAGCAACGCGCGCACGGGCAAGCATGCGATCTTTATCCCGGTCGTGCATTCATCCGACTGCACGGGCTGCGGCAAGTGCGAGAAAGCCTGTCCGACCGAGATCGCCGCGATCAAGGTATTGCCGATGTATATGGCGAAAGGGCAGTTGTCGGCACACTATCGGCTCGGCTGGGTCGAGAAGGAAAAAGCTGGTGGCAGCCTGGTCGCGCCGGATGCCGAGCACCAGTACAACCTGCCCGAGGGCATGCGTTATGAGCACGGCGGCAAAGGCCTCACGGCCGAGCCTGCTACGCCGGATGCCGCAGTGCCGGCTGCTCCGAAAGCCTTTCAGGGAGGCCAGCTATGAGTGCCATTCCTCACAGGCCGGGTGCCGAAGCCGTCGCGGAGAAGGGTTGGCTGAAGGCTCACAAATGGCTCATTCTGCGCCGCATCAGTCAGATCGGCATCCTGCTGCTGTTTCTGGTCGGCCCCTGGTTCAAGCTCTGGATCGTCAAGGGCAATCTCAACTACAGCTACACGCTGGACTTCTTGCCGCTGGCGGATCCCTATCTTCTGCTCCAGATGCTGGTGGCGGGTCAGTCTCCCGAAAAGCTTGCACTGATCGGTGTGGCGATCGTGCTGGCGTTCTATCTGCTGGTGGGGGGGCGTACTTACTGCTCATGGGTTTGCCCGGTCAATCTGGTCACCGATTTTGCCAATTGGCTGCGGACCCGGCTCGGCCTGAAGGGCGGTGCGCACCTGTCACGCGGCACCCGCTACTGGATTCTGGGCATGACGCTGGTGGCGGCTGCGGTTTCCGGAACGATTGTCTGGGAGATGGTCAATCCGGTATCGATGCTGCACCGGGGCTTGTTCTTCGGGCTGGGGATGGCGTGGGCGGTGATTCTCGCCGTGTTCCTTTTCGATCTGTTTGTCATGCGTCACGGCTGGTGCGGTCATCTCTGTCCGGTAGGCGCGTTCTACAGCCTGATTGGCAAGTTGTCGATCACACGCGTGAAATTGCCGCAGCGGGAGGCCTGCAACGATTGCATGGACTGCTTCGCGGTCTGTCCGGAACAGCAGGTGATACGTCCGGCATTGAAAGGGATCGGCGGTACGCCGCCGGTCATCATGGAAGAAAACTGCACGAATTGCGGGCGCTGCATTGATGTGTGCTCAAAAAACGTCTTCGTGTTCGGCAGCCGGTTTGAATCATCGGTTAAATAGGCGCAATACTGTATTTATTTCTCACGGGAAGGGAGACGATCATGAAACGTACCGTCACTTTGGGCATGGCACTCGCCGCTGCACTGCTATTAGGTTGTACCCAGCAATTCGCCGGGGTGAAATCGATGCGTGGTGCGGATGTCGCCAGTGTCGATAACGCCCAGGAGCAGAAATCTTATGTCGGTGGCCGACCGGGTACGGGCGCCAAAGTTGCGCGTACCTTCAGTACCCAGCCCCCGGTGATTCCTCATGACATCGAGAAGTTCGGCGACGTCAATCTTGAGGAAAACTCATGCATGGATTGCCACTCCGCGGCGAACTTCGAAAAGAAAAAGGCACCGAAGATCGGCGACAGCCACTTCATCGATCCGCGTACCGGCAAGAAGCTCGCCGACAGCTCGATGGCGCGTTACAACTGTACCCAGTGCCATGTGCCGCAAGTCGATGCACCGCCGCTGGTCGAAAACGCTTTCGTCGGCAACGTCAAGAACTGAGTTTTCAGGCCCTTCCGCCGGCGGCAGCCATCGTAATGGCGCCGGCGGGACAGGCCGAAACGCAGGCACCACATCCGGTGCAGCGTTCGGACCGAATTTCCGGACGGGCTGACCCGCCGATTCGTGGAGGGAACTGGATGGCGGCCTCTCCACAGGCATCGCCGCAAGTGCGGCATACGACATCCCGATAGGCAAGGCAGATCGTGCTTATCTGCGCGAGCAGGGACCACGGCTTCTTATCTTCATGCGCCACAAGTGCCTGTGGCTTACAGGTCTCCCGGCATTTGCCGCAGAAGGTGCATGCACCCTGCGAGAAACGAATTTCCGGATAGCCCCGAACGAGTACCAGGATGTTCTCAGGACAGACATTTACGCATTCTCCGCAGCGTGTGCATGTGGTGAGAAAACTGTCCTCGTGAAGAGCCCAGGGCGGGCGGGGCGGCGCTTTCCGCCCGGCAATATCCCCGCGTAGAAATTGTCGCCGTGAAATCATGTGTGCATCGTAACAAAACTGGATCGTACAAATAGACGAGGGCGGCCCAGGCCGCCCTCGCTTATACACGACGAGGATTTATTCGTCGTCGTCCTCAGTCATGCCCTGAGGCTTCTTGTGGGCGATGCCCTTGTGGCAGTCGATGCAGGTCTCGTTGTTCTTCTGTGCCAACTCATGCTGTTTGCGGCCACGCTGCTTTTGAGCTTCCGGATTCATGCCGTCCCACGTGTGGCAGTTGCGGCATTCGCGGGAATCGTTCTCTTTCATGCGTTTCCATTCACGCTGCGCCATTTCCAGACGATGCGCCTCGAACTTCTCGGGTGTATCGACGATACCGGTGATCTTGCCCCACACTTCCTTGGAGGCCTGTACCTTGCGGATCATCTTGTGCGTCCAGTCCTTCGGTACATGGCAGTCCGAACAAACTGCGCGCACGCCGGTCCGGTTGCTGTAGTGGATGGTTTTCTTGTATTCCTGATACACGTTGTCGTGCATCTCGTGACAGGAGATACAGAAATCCATTGTGTTGGTCGCTTCCATCGCGGTGTTGAAACCGCCCCAGAAGATGATGCCGGCGAAGAAGCCGAATGTCAGTAGTCCGATCAGCGAATATTTCGCGCTCGGTTTTTTCAGTGTGCTCCAGATGCTCATTTCCCCTTACCCCCATAAAAAGAACGGGAATATTCTTGGGGAATGCGAGGATGTTTGCCTTGATCTAACTTAACGAAAATCAAGTTCGCGCGGCACTCAGCGCATGGATCCCGGCAGCGTTTCTCCAGTAGCCACGGTAATCCATGCCGCAACCGAACAGGAATCGGTCGGCGATCTCCAGACCGGTGAAGTCGGCGCGCATGCCGGGAGTAGCCTTGCGTTCGTGCATCTTGTGGACCAGCACGGCCGTCAATACCTCGGCGGCTCCCAGAACGCGCAACTCTGCGCAGATTGCAGCCAGCGTATGACCTTCATCGAGGATGTCGTCGATGACCAGCACACTCCTGCCGGCACAACCGGCATCCGGTGGCACACGCCACTCGATCGCCCCATGACCGCTAAGGGCATCGCCATAGCGGGTGGCATGCAGATAATCCACCTCGAGCGGGAAGGAAAGACGCGGCAGCAACTGTCCGGCGACGATCAGCCCCCCCTTCATGACCACATAGACCAAGGGGTTCGCATGACCGAGGCGCAAGGTGATGGCAGCGGCCATGCGCGCGTAGGCCTGCTCCACCTCCTGCACAGTTGCCAGGCAGTCTGACTCTGCCAGGACGCGCTTGATCTCCTCGATCCGGGCTGCCGTCATCAGCGCTGAGCGGCCTTGGCTTGCAAATCGCGGACTTCGGCAATATTGGCCTGCAGTGCGGCAGCGTTTTCGGATTCCGGCGGAAGCAATGCCAGAAGCGCTTCCCAGTCAGCGATGGCTTCGTTGTAACGCTTGTCATCGTAGGCGGCCGTTCCGCGCATCCACAGGCCTTGGGGATGACCGGGTTCAAGCTTGAGGGCCTGGTCGATCAGCTGGCGAACCTTGTCGTTGAATCCGCCGATGCTGGCCGCCAGTGTATCGGCGTAATCCAGCAGCAGGTCGGCATTGCCTTCCACGAACGAGCCGGCGCGCTCGTAGGCACGGACTGCATCCGGCAGGCGTCCCATGGACTTGTAGGAGCGGGCCAGCATGACCCAGCCCTGCAGGTTGTCTGGCTCCTGCTCAAGCTTGGCCGCCAGGCCGGCGACCATGCGATCGATATCCTCGGCAGAAAACTGGTGCTCCTGGGGCGGCGGGTTCAAAGCCGCCGGCGTGCCGATCGCCAGGTAGAGCAGCGCGGCTGCGACGGGCAGGCTCAATGCCAGTACGGCGGGCAACTTGCGGCTGGCAGGTGCTGTAACGGCTGAATGGATGTTGTCTTCGACGCTGTCTTCGAGCAGGCGGCGCTGCAGTTCCGCATAGGCCTGATCGTAATCCGCCTGGGAGAGAGAACCGTCGGCCAGGTCGCGCTTCAGTTCGGCGAGCTCGTCCCGATAAATCGCCGCATTGAGTTGCTGGCGGCCAATGTCGGCGCTGGCGGGACGGCGGCGGAACGGGTGCAGGAGGAATGCGAGTGTCGCGGCAATCAGCAGGAGCGCCCCGATGGAAAAGAGCAGTGTGTTGTTCATGAATCGGCTTTCAGCAGATCGGTAGCACGTTTTTTCTCGTCATCGGTGAGCGGAATGTCTTCGACGAGGCGATTGCGACGTTTCAGGTAACGAATCAGGGCGAACAGGCCGACGGCGAGGAGGATGAACGGGCCGGCCCACAGCAGATAGGTGACAGGTTTCACCTGCGGCCGGTAAAGGACGAAGTCTCCATAACGGCTGACCAGAAAGTCCTTCACCTCGTTGTCCGACATGCCCTCCTTGATCAGGCCGCGGACTTCGCGACGCAGGTCCTTGGCGAGATCCGCCTGCGAACCGGCCAGCGATTCGTTTTGGCAGACCAGGCAGCGCAGTTCACCGGCGATATTGACCAGGCGTTGCTCGACGACCGGATCGTCGGCCAGCGGTTCGGCCTCCTTGGCAAGGGCGTTGAGGGAGAGCAATGCGGCGGCCAGTGCGAGAAATCGCTTCACTTATTCAACTCCTGCACGAGCGGGATGATTTTCTTTTCAAGTACTTCGGGAGTGATCGGGCCGATCTGCTTGAAGCGGATCACACCGGTCTTGTCGATCAGGTAGGTTTCGGGCACGCCATAGACGCCGTAATCGATGCCGACGCGGCCATCGGCATCGAAAGGAACGACCTGATACGGGTTGCCGAAGCGTGCCAGCCAGCGTTGCCCGTCTTCGCGCTTGTCCTTGTAATCGAGACCGACAATCGGCACTGCGCCCGATTTGGCAAACTCCACGAGCAGCGGATGCTCTTCGCGACAGGAGACGCACCAGGAGGCCCACACGTTGAACAGCCAGACCTTGCCGAGCATGTCCTTCGGGGAGAAGGTTTTTTCCGGTTCGTGCAACTGCGGGACGGTGAAGTCGGGGGCAGGTTTGCCGACCAGAGGAGAAGGTACCTCGCGCGGATTGAGACTCAGCCCGACCGCAAGCAGCGCGACGAGGGCGATGAAAGCGCCGAGTGGCAGGAGAAACTTGTTCATGCGGTCATTGCTCCTGTGACAACAGTGCCAGTGGGGGCCTTGACTTTCAAACGGTAGCGGCGATCGGCAGCGGCGATCACGCCGCCCAGACTCATCAACAGACAGCCACCCCAGATCCAGTCGACGAAGGGTTTGAAATAGACCCGCACAGCCCAGGCGTCGCTTTCCAGGGGTTCGCCGAGAGAGACATAGACGTCGCGCGTGAATCCCGCATCGATCGCGGCTTCGGTCATCGGCATGGCCGAGGCATCATAGTTGCGCTTTTCCGGATACAAGGTGCGCAATACGCGACCCTCTTGCGATAGCTCGAAGGTACCGCGAGCCGCCGTGTAGTTCGGCCCGCGGACCTCTTTGACGCCAAGGAACTTGAAGGTATGACCGCCGACCGTTACTGTCTCGCCGGGGGACATGCGCACATCACGCTCTTCCTCGTAGCTGCTGACCATGGCGACGCCGACGACAAAGGCGGCCAGTCCGAAGTGGGCGATCTGCATTCCCCACCAGGCGGTCGAGGGCTGGCCGGTTTTCATCCGCTCCGCGGCCTGCAGGGCGATGGCCGCCGTGATCCAGACGGCGAGTCCCAACGACAGGGCTACCATGCCATGCCATTCACCGGCGAGGAAAGGTAGTCCGATACCGGCGAGAACGGCCGCCAAGCCGGCTGGCCAGAGACGGCGGGCGACATCCTTGAGATCGGCGTGCTTCCAGCGCGCGATGGGGCCGATGGCCACCAGCACCAGCAGCGGCAGCATGATCGGCACGAACACCGTGTTGAAGTAGGGGGGGCCGACGGAAATCTTGCCGGCACCCAGCGCGTCGATCAGCAGCGGGTAGAGCGTGCCGAGCAGCACGGCACCGCAGGCGACCACCAGCAGTACGTTATTGACGAGCAGCAGGGTCTCGCGCGAGATCAGCGCGAAGCGGCCGCCGAGGCTGACCTTGGGTGCGCGCGCCGCGAACAGCAGCAGAGAACTGCCGACGACGAAGGCGAGCAGGATCAGGATGAACAGGCCGCGGCTCGGATCGGTAGCGAAGGCATGCACCGAGGTCAGCACGCCCGAACGCACGAGGAAGGTGCCGAGCAGCGAGAGCGAGAACGTCATGATCGCGAGCAGCACCGTCCAGGACTTGAACGCGCCACGCTTTTCCGTCACGGCGAGCGAATGGATCAGCGCGGTGCCGACGAGCCACGGCATGAAGGACGCGTTCTCGACCGGGTCCCAGAACCACCAGCCGCCCCAGCCGAGCTCGTAGTAGGCCCACCAGCTGCCGAGCGCAATGCCGATCGTGAGGAAGATCCAGGCCGCCGTCGTCCACGGCCGCGTCCAGCGCGCCCATGCGCCGTCGAGCGTGCCGCCGATCAGGGCCGCGACGGCGAAGGCGAAGGCGACCGAGAAGCCGACGTAGCCCATGTAGAGCATCG
>CAYNCH010000011.1:11417-16052 GCA_964395815.1 uncultured Methyloversatilis sp. | reverse complement strand
GATTGGGCGTGAGGTCGAGATCGTTGGGGATGAACGCATCGACCTGTCGCTCCACAACCGGATGTCGCCCGCCGCGGATCTCGATGCAGGGATGCTCGACGAATTCCGGGCGGCAATAGTCGTAGCGTCGCGCCGCTGTCGCAAAGGCGCACAGGCCGTCGAGCTGGGCCAGCGCGCGGGCGATGCGCTGGAATTCGGTGACGTGTGCGGTCAGGTCCGCCAGCAGTTCCTCATAGAGGCGCTTTTCCAGCGCCAGGGCGCGCTCGTTGGCCGAGAGCGCCTTGTCCTCGAAGGTCTTCAGTTCCGGCGTGATGTAGCGTTCGGCGTTCTTGAGCGTCTGGCGGCGGCGGTAATCGTCAGGAATCTTGTCCGCGTGCGCGTGCGTGACCTCGATGTAGAAACCATGCACCTTGTTGTACTCGACCTTGAGGCTCGGAATGCCGGTACGCTCTTTCTCGCGTGCTTCGAGATCGAGCAGGAACTGGCCGCAGTTGGACTGGATGCTGCGCAGCTCGTCGAGCTCCGCGGCGAAGCCGGCGGCGATTGTCCCGCCATCGCGCAGCAGCGCCGGCGGCTCGGTGGCGATGGTCCGGGCGAGCCGGTCGAGCGCGGCGTGCGGCAAGGCAAGATCGTTGCGCAACTGGCCCAGCAGGTCCGTGCAGCCGGCCAGCAGGTCGGCCGTGGCCGGCAGGCCATGCAGCGTATCGCGCAGTGCCGCGAGTTCCCGCGGCCGCGCGGATTTCAATGCGATGCGGCTGGCGATGCGCTCGATGTCGGCACTCCCCTTCAGTGCAGCGAGCAGGCGGTCGAGCGGGCCGTCGTCATCCAGCAGCATCGCGATCGCACCGTGACGTGCCGCCGCCAGCGTCCGGTCGGCCAGCGGATGATGCAGGCAGTGGCGCAGCCAGCGCGTGCCGGCCGCCGTCGCGCAGGTGTCGAGCAGCGACAGCAGCGTGGGCTCAGGCTCTCCCCGCAGCGTTTCGGTGATTTCGAGGTTGCGGCGCGTGGCGGTGTCCAGCCGCAGCCATTGCGAAGCACGTTCGAGCGTCAGTCCGGTTACATGGGCGAGCGCCTGCAATTGCGTGGCCTGCGCATAGCGCAGCAGCGCGCCGGCCGCACCGAGCGCCAGGGCGCCTTCCGCTTCCTCCGGAATGAACGCGGCGAGATCGCGCGTGCCGAAATGCGTCGCGAGCAGGGCGGTCGCTCCGGGCGTGTCGAAATGCCAGTCGGGCCGTCGCGCCAGCGCCGACTTTTGCTCCGGCAGGGCGAGGGTCGCTCCCTCGCCGAGCAGGATTTCCGCCGGCCTGAGCCGCGTCAGCTGTGCGGGCAGGGCCGCGGCGGATGTTTCCAACAGGCGGAATTCGCCGCTGGCAAGATTGAGCCAGGCCATGCCGACCCGCTGGCGTTCCGCATGCAGGGCCAGCAACAGGCTGTCGCTACGGTCGTCGAGCAGGGCGGCATCGGTGAGTGTACCGGGCGTGACGACGCGCACCACCTGACGCTCCACCGGCCCCTTGCTGGTGGCCGGATCGCCGATCTGCTCGCAGATCGCCACCGATTCGCCAAATCTGACGAGGCGCGCGAGATACTGTTCCGCCGCGTGATAGGGCACGCCCGCCATCGGAATAGGTTGGCCGGCGGACTGGCCGCGCTTCGTCAACGTGATGTCGAGCAGCCTTGCCGCCTTTTCCGCATCCTCGTAAAACAGCTCGTAGAAGTCGCCCATGCGATAGAACAGGAGCACGTCCGGATGCTCCACCTTGAGCCGCAGATACTGCTGCATCATGGGCGTGTGGCGGGCGTAATCCTCAGCAGGAGCGGGTGCGGATCGGGTCATGCGGGCGGGGAAGGGGAGGGTGTCCGTCGTCGGACTGGGTGGGCGGCGAATTATACTGCCCGCCCTCCAGGCAAATTTTCCGCATGAATGAGATGACCCGTGGCGGCATCATGAGCATGGCCCGCAGACTGCAAAACCTCTGGGTGCGTCTGCGTTTGCTTCCGGAAAACGGCCCGGTTCTGCAGTTTGATGCAGGCCGGCCGGTTTGCTATGTCATCCATGAAAACTGGTTGTCAGACCGCCTGGCGTTATACGAGGCGGTGCGTCAGGCCGGGCTGCCAACGGCCGATGCCCCTTTGCGTTTGCCTGGCCACCGTCTCGCCAGCGCCGACTTTTCGCTGAGGCCGGCCTGGCGCCTGTTTGGTGGGGTGCGCGCGCGGCAAACAGTCTCGCCCCGGCTCGTCCGTCTGGTTGCGGCGCTGGCAGGCGAGGCGACTTTCGATCTGCAGCTGATCCCCGTGACGGTTTTGTGGGGGCGTGCGCCGAAGCAGCAGGACGGCATCCTGCGCGCCCTCTTTGCCGAATCCTGGCAGCGCCGCAATCCTTTGGGCCACTGGCTGGCCGTCCTCCTGCACGGTCGTCATGCGCATATCCATTTCGGGTTACCCCTGTCGCTACGGGAAGTGATCGCCGACGAGAAGGATGTCGCGCTGGCTGCGAAAAAGTGTGCCCGTGTGTTGCGCACCCATTTTCGCCGGCAACGCGAAGCGGCGATCGGCCCCGATGTTTCGCATCGTCATACCCAGGTCGAGACGCTCCTTGGCGCTGCCGAGGTACGCGCCGCCATCGAAACCGAGGCAGCACGGGAAAACCTGCCGCTGGCGGCCGTCGAGGAGCGTGCGCGGCGGCATGCCCGTGCTATCGCGTCCGATTATTCGTACAGCGTGGTGCGGGCAGGGGAGATCCTGCTCAACTGGGTATGGACACGCCTGTTCGATGGGGTCGAGGTGCGCAATTTCGAGGTTCCCACACGGCTCGCCGCGGGGCAGAGCCTGGTGTATGTACCCTGTCACCGCAGTCATATCGATTATCTGCTGCTGTCCTACGTGATTTTTCGCGGTGGTCTGACACCGCCGCACGTGGCTGCCGGCGACAATCTCGATCTGCCGCTGCTCGGCCGCTTGCTGCGGCGCGGAGGCGCCTTCTTCCTGAGGCGCAGTTTCAAGGGCGATCCCCTGTATGCGACAGTGTTTGCCGAATATCTGCACCTGATGCTGGCACGTGGTTTCCCGATCGAATTCTTCATCGAGGGGGGGCGCAGTCGCAGCGGACGGCTGCTGCCGCCGAAAGCCGGGTTGCTCGGCATGACCGTGCAGAGCTTCATGCGTCGTCACGAGCGCCCGCTGGTTTTCATCCCGGTCTATATCGGCTACGAGAAACTACCCGAGGGCGCCAGCTTCGTCGGCGAGCTTGCCGGTCGCCGCAAGCAGCGCGAGTCGTGGTGGGGGGTGCTGTCCTCGCTGCGCATCCTGCGCCGCCATTTCGGTCGCGTCTATGTGAACTTCGGCGACCCGCTGCCGCTGTCCGAATGGCTCGACCTGCGTCATCCAGGATGGCGCAGCGTGGCGACGGCGGATTGGCCGCGCGCGGCCGTCGGCGAGATCGCCGAGGAACTGGCGCGGCGGATCAATGAGGCGGTGCTACTCAACCCGGTGAATCTGGTGGCGCTGGCACTGCTCGCTACGCCCAAGGCGACGGCCGACGCCGAAGCGCTGGCGCGCCAGATCGAACATTTGCAGGCCTTGCTGCCGGCCGCCCAGGCGGATGCCATTGCCGCACCGCCGACGGGTACCGAGTGCATCGCTGCCGCACTGCGGCTGGCTGCGATCCATCGGATCGAACATCCGCTCGGTGCATTGATCGCCGCAAGCGCCGAGGAGGCGGCACTGCTCGCCTATTTCCGCAACAACGTCCTGCATCTGCACGCCCTGCCGGCGCTGGTCGCCTGCCTGATCCTGCAACATGGTCCGCTTGCTGCAGCGGTTCTGGAAGGCATGGTGGCCGGTCTTTTCGGCTTGCTGCGCACCAATCTCTACCTGCGACTGAACGAGGATGGACTACCCCAGGCTCTGGAGGAGATCATCCGGCGGATGACAGAACGTGGCCTGATCGCTCAGGAAGCGGGCCTGTTGCAGGCCCCCGGGGCCAACTCCGTCGCCTACGCCGAATTGGCCTGGCTTGGCGAGATCGTCCGGCCGCAGATGGAGCGCCATTTTCTCGTCCTGCTCGTGCTGCGCAAGCGCGGTGCCGGGCTGCTGACGCGTCGCGAACTGGCGGAGCAGTGCCACCTGCTGGCTCAGCGGCTGGCTTTGCTTCACGGTGGCAAGACCCCCGAATTTGCCGACAAGAGCCTGTTCGATGCGCTGGTCGGCCATCTGCTCGACAATGGCGTGATGCATGAGGACCGCATGCAGCGCCTGGCGTTCGGACCGCAATTCGAACGTGCCGCGGAACAGGCGGAGACCTTGATCGCGCCGGACGTATGCGACCTGATCCGGCGTCTGTCCTGAGGCAGATTCAGCGTGCTGCCGCGCAAGTCGCGGCGACGCAGTCCTTGACGAGGCCGGGGCCGCGGTAGATGAGGCCGGAGTAAATCTGCACCAGTTGCGCGCCGGCGTCGAGTTTCGCCTTGGCCTTTGCGCCGTCGACTACGCCGCCGGCGGCGATGATCGGCACTTCGCCGGCCAGGGTGCGGGCGATCTTGCGGACTACCTCGGTCGATGCCTCGAACAACGGCGCACCGGAGAGGCCACCGGTTTCGGCGGCGTGGCGGTGCCCCTGGCCTTTCGCACGGTCGA
>CAYNCH010000011.1:0-11407 GCA_964395815.1 uncultured Methyloversatilis sp. | reverse complement strand
GTGTTGGTGGCGATGACGGCATCGATGCGGTGGCGCCTGAGAGCGTCGGCGATATTGGTGATCTGTGCGTCGTCGAGGTCCGGAGCGATCTTCAGTGCGACGGGCACATATCGGCCGTGCCGTTGTGCCAATGCCGTTTGTTTCGCCTTAAGCACGCCAAGCAGGGTATCGAGTTCGGATTCGCCCTGCAGGGAGCGCAGATTCTTGGTGTTCGGCGAAGAGATATTCACCGTGATGTAGCTGGCGTGGGGATAGGCCTTTTCCAGGCCGATCAGGTAGTCGTCGGCAGCACGCTCGATCGGGGTGTCGGCGTTCTTGCCGATGTTGATGCCGAGTACCCCCTTGAATTTCGCGGCCTTCACGTGGGTCAGCAGTGCATCGATGCCATGGTTGTTGAAGCCCATGCGGTTGATGATGCCTTCCACTTCGGGCAACCGGAACATGCGCGGTTTGGGATTGCCGGACTGCGCGCGCGGCGTGACGGTGCCGACCTCCAGGAAGCCGAAGCCCCAGCCGGCCAGGGCATCGATCGCCTCGCCATTTTTGTCGAGACCGGCGGCCAGGCCGATACGGTTGGGGAAGCTCAGGCCCATCACTTCGACCGGGGTGTCCGGTAGCGGCTTGCCGGGGCCGGTCAATGCGCCGGTGATGTGCAGGCCCGCGATGGCAGTTTCGTGGGCGGTTTCAGGGTCGAGGGCGAAGACGAAGGGACGGAGCAGGCAATAAGGCAGCATGGAAGGGATTGTACCGGGCAGGCTGCGTGTTACGATCGTTACACGCATTCGCATTCAAAACAATAAGGAGGAGACTATATGCGCAAGATGGGCTTGGGAATCGCATTGGGTTTGTGTGCGTTCGTTGCGCAGGCCACGGGCAACGCGTTGCCGCCAGTGAAGGTCTATGTGCCGAAGGTGTGCCTGGCCTGTGCCGAATGGGCGGAACATTTGCGCCAGAACGGCTTTGTCGTCACCCTCGACGACACGCAGGATATGGAAAAGGTCAAGAAACGCTACCGGATTGGTCGCGATCTGGAAGCGCGCCATACCGCGGTGGTCGGTCCCTATTTTGTCGAAGGGCATGTGCCGGCCGCCGACATCGTTCAGTTGCTGAAAGAGAAGCCGGCTGCCCGCGGACTGGCCGTGCCGGGTGGTCCGCGTGGCGCACCGGGACTTGACGTGCTGGTGGGCACGGGCTGCGAAACCGGTTGCACGATGCTCGATGGCGATGGGGCAGCGAATATCGTGCGGCGCGAACTGTTCAACACCTATCTGGTCGGCAAGGATGGCCAGACCAGCGTCTGGGCACGTCACTGATCCCAGGTCAGGGCACCAGCATTTCACCCATGAGCGATTCCAGCCAGGCGACATCTTCGTCGCGTGGCTGCGGGTCCCGCTCAGTCTTCGCCTGTTGCATCAGCACGCCGTCGCCCCGCAGGCGATAGCTGGCGGCAAGGCGGATCGCTTCAGGCGGCTCGTAGCGGCTGGTGATGAGGCAAAGACTGTCGGGCAGTTCGTTCGCCGGCGTCTTGCCCTGCGCCAGGGCGGCGATGCGGTGGGCGACGATACGGCCCTGGCGTGCCGCCATGTGGGCATTTTTGGGGTAGTGACCGAACAGGGGCGAGACGCGGTCGATCATGTCGCCGATCATGAAGATGCGCTCGTCGTTGCGCGCCGCGAGCGTCAGGGCATCGACGTCAGCCCAGCCGCTGGGCTGGCCGGCCTGGGTGCGGCCGACGAGCTCGGCCTGCCAGGCGAGGTCGCCGGCCTGTTGGGGCGGCATGAGGATCGCATCATCGAATCCGAAATCCTCGAACTCCGTCTTGACGATGCGCGCCCGCGGATCGACGGTGGTCACCGGCGTCTGCGAACGATAAATGATGCGCTCGTCGAATTCCCGGAAGAGGCGTTGAAATTCCTGGAAAGGCGGATTGGCATCGAGGATGACGATACGTCCCGGAATCTGGCGTGCGGCGAACCAGCCGGCCAGCAGTGCGGCCCGCTCGTAGGGGGCGGGAGGGCAGCGGAGCGGGGCCGGTGGAATGGTGAGCAGCAGATCGCCACCCCGGAAGCGCGCGAGTTTGTCGTGCAGGACAGCGAATTCCTCACCCGGTGTCCAGGCCGCCGGGTAGGTCGCACGGGTGTATTCCGCCGCTTCGCGGTCGGCACCGAACCAGGCCGTGTAGTCGTGGCGAATGCCAACCGCGAGAATCAGCCAGTCATAATCGAACGTCCCTGCCGAGCTGATCACCCGGCGTCGCTCGCGGTCGATGGCCGACACCTCGCCGCGTACGAAACGGTAACTCCAGCGCTGTGCCGCCACGGCGTAGTCGCGGCGCAGCCGCGATTCGTCGAGGCGGCCGACCAGCCATTTGTTCGAGAGCGGGCAGGACCAGAACGCAGCATTCCGCTCGATTAGCGTGATGTCGAGGTCGGATGAGGTTGCGCGCAGATGGCGCGCGGCGGCGAGCCCGCCCCATCCGCCCCCGACGATGACGACACGCCCGCGTGTCGGCCGTGCGGCATGCACATGGCCGGGAAGCAGCGCGGCGGTACCCAGTGAGGCGCTGGCGGCCAGAAAGCGCCGCCGGGATGTCAGCATTGCCGAGCGACTTCAGGCGACTTGTTGCAGCCGCGCAGCAGCCATAGCGATACGATGCCGGCGACCTCGTCGGCGCGCACGCGACGGGCCAGGCTGGCGACATCGCGCCCCTCATTGCTCTTGATGAGCGGATCGGCTCCCGCCTTGAGCAGCAACTGGGCATGCTCGCTGCGCGTGGCGAAAGCGGCCAGGTGCAAGGGCGTCTGGCCGTCGTTGTCGCGAACATTGACACTGGCGCCGGCGGCCAGCAAGGCCTTGAGTGGTCCGCTGTCGATGTTGAGTGCGGCGAGGTGCAACGGGGTGGCGCCGAGATTCGGGGTACGCACGTCGCGCATGCCCGGATCGTTCTTGAGAATGCGTTCGACGTCGGCGCGCGTACCCATCCGCGCGGCATCGTGAATCGGCATTTCATCCTTGCCGAAGGTGGTTTGCTGGGCGCCAGCCTGACTGGCAGCGAGGATGCCCGCCGCGAGTACGGCGACGGTGAGGGATGATGTTTTTGAGAGGGTCTTGCGAGTGGTCATGGTCTCTTCTCCAGTAAATGATCAATGTTGTTCTTGTGCCGACATGTTGCCATGAAAAGGCGGCGCGATGAGGTGCGCTAATATGCGGCCTGTTCCTTGGAAGGAAAACCGATGGCCCGTGCCGATCCCGCCGAACACGCCCTGATCCGACTGGAGTTGCGCCGTTTCGAATCGCGTTGCGATACGCAGGAAGGACTGATCCGCCGTGCCGACAGCTTGCGCGAGGTGGCCCGGCTGGCCAGCGTGGCCTTGCCTTACAAGCTGGCCAACGAATTCGAGGCACGGGATCATCAGCGACGCGTGTCGCTGACGGCAGAGGAGCGCGCCCGCGAGCTCATCACCGAGCAGGTCGATCTGTTTGCCCGTTCGGATGGAGAGTTTCGGGAAAAACTGCGCTTGAAGATGCGCGACGACTGGGCCAATCTGACCGGCGCACTGGGCCACCTGCGCAGCTGGGCCAACAGTCGTCTGCAGGTGGCCGAGCAGAATAGCTAGACAGCCTCTTCGGGCAAAGCCTCCCAGCGTCCCTGGGCCAGAATTTCCAAGGGCCGGAAAAGTCCCTTGTAGGCCATTTTCTGGCTGTCGCGAATCCAGTAGCCCAGGTAGAGATAGGCCAGGCCGAGGCGCCGGCACTGGTCCGCCTGCCAGAGGATCGCGTATGTGCCGAAACTGGTACCGGGCAGGTCGGGCTCGTAGAAGGTATAGACCGACGACAAGCCGTTATCCAGCACATCGATGATGCACACCATGCGCAGGATGTCGCCTTCGCGGAATTCGACGAGGCGGCTGTCGACATGGGTTTGCAGTAGGAAATGGGTGTATTGCTCGCGGCTGTCGCTATCCATGCCGCCACCGGAGTGGCGGGAAAGTTGATAGCGCTGGTAGAGCGAATAGTGTTCTTCGCGAAACTGCAGCGGTCGTTCCTGTGCGATGAGTCCGCCATGGCGCGACTGGGCACGCCGTTGGCTTCGATTGGGACGGAAGGCGGCAACAGGCAGGCGTACGGCGACGCATTCGCGGCAGTTGTCGCACCATGGACGATAGGTAAATACGCCGCTGCGCCGAAAACCGATGGCGACGAGCTCGCTGTAGTTGGTCGTGTCGATCAGGTGGGTCGGTGTGGCGACCTGCGAACGTGCCGCCCGACCGGGCAGGTAAGAGCAGCCATAGGGCGAGGTCGCGTAGAACTGCAGCAGCGGGAACGGGGGCAGGTCGCGCAGGTGTGTCACGACGGTTTCCTGAAGAGGCCGTCGAGCGCATGGGGGGACCACGGACCGGGATGGTCAGCGGTAGCGGCGAGCACATCGAGCCGTGTGAGAAATTCGGCGCGGGAAATTGGGCGGGCGCCCATGGAGGCGAGGTGTGCGGTTTCCATCTGGCAGTCGATTATGCCGAATCCCTGCTCGGCGAGGAATCGGCACAGATGGGCCAGAGCGATTTTCGAGGCGTCGGTGCGGTGCGAAAACATCGATTCGCCGAAAAACGCTCGACCCAGCGCGATGCCGTACAGTCCGCCGACAAGTTCGCCGGACTGCCAGGTTTCGACGCTGTGGGCGTAGCCCAGAGCGTGCAGCCTGCGGTAGGCCGCCTGTATTTCGGTCGTGATCCAGGTGCCGTTCTGGCCGTCGCGCGGCGTATCGGCACAGGCGGTGATGACGCGTTCAAAGGCGGAATCGAGGCGGATTTCGTAAGCGGCGTTCCGGAGCGTCCTGGCCAGCGAGCGGGTGATGCGGACCTGGTCCGGAAACAGCACCATGCGCGGGTCCGGACTCCACCAGAGGATCGGCTCGCCGGGCGAAAACCATGGAAAGATGCCATTCCGGTAAGCGGCGAGCAGGCGTTCCGGCGCAAGGTCGCCACCGGCGGCCAGCAGTCCGTTGGGGGTACGCAGGGCGCGCGAGGCAGGGGGGAAGACGGGTTCAGGCGGCAGCCAGGGAATCATGCCGGAAAGCTACCACATGGCCCGCATCCAGACGGATGCCGATGCGCTCGCCGATGGCATGATTGTGGTGCGAAGGGACGAGCGACAGCACGTTGGCGCCCGAGGCGAGTTTCAGCGTGTAGAGAAATTCGGCGCCGCGGAAAGCCTTGGCAACGATCATGGCCTGCTGTCGGGCATTATCGTCATGGACCACGTCGTCCGGGCGCAGCAGCACATCGACGCGCGTACCGGTAGCGAGCAGCGCACAACTTCCGCCATCGCATTCGGTGGCCAGGGTGCCGTGCAGGTCACCCAACTCCGTATCGATCCGGCCGGAAGGGGCTACCCTGCCGGGCACGAACACACCCTGACCGATGAAATCGGCGACCCGGCGTGTGGCCGGACGGTGATAAAGGTCGTAGGGCGTCGCCCATTGCTCGATACGGCCGGCATGCATGACGCCGACCACGTCGGCGACCGCAAAGGCCTCGTGCTGGTCATGGGTGACGAGGATCGCAGCCGTGCCGGTGCGCTTGAGGATGTCGCGCACATCGAGCGACAGCCGCTCCCTCAGTTCGACATCGAGATTGGAAAACGGTTCGTCGAGCAAGAGCAGGTGCGGGTGCGGCGCCAGCGCACGCGCTAGCGCGACGCGTTGCTGCTGGCCGCCGGAAAGCTCGTGCGGATACTTGTTGCCCAGCCCTTCGAGACCGACGAGGTCGAGCAATTCATCCACGCGCCGTCCCGTCGCCGCCGACTTTTTGTCGAGACCGAAACCGATGTTGCCGGCCACCGTCAAGTGCGGGAATAGCGCGTAGTCCTGGAACACCATGCCGATACGGCGCTTCTCGGGCGGCAGGTTGCGGCCGCGTGCGGCGACGACTTGGTCGCGCAGCAGGATGCGGCCCTCGGCCGGCGTTTCGAAACCGGCCACGAGACGCAGTACCGTCGTCTTGCCGCAGCCGGAAGCGCCGAGCAGACAACCGATCTCGCCTTCCTGCAGGGTGAGCGACAAGGCGTCGACGACGACTTGCTTGCCGTAGGCGTGACAGACATGGTCGAGAACGAGCAGTGACATGGTGTGATTATAATTGAGAAAGATTCTCACATTCCTGGTCTATGCGTTCATCCCTCGTGTGGTCATCCCTGCTGGTCGGTCTGCTGGTCGCGCTGCCGGTCCTTTCGGTCGGCGCCAACCTGTTCGCCGGCAATGCGGGCGGTAGCGGAGCTACCTGGGCGCATCTGGCGACTACGGTGTTGCCGGAATATGCGGCGAATTCGCTGTGGCTTGCGGTGAGTGTCGGGATCGGTGTGATCGTGGTGGGGGTCGGTACGGCGTGGTTTACGTCGATGACCGATTTTCCCGGCCGGCGTGTCTTCGATTGGGCACTCTTGCTGCCGCTGGCGATGCCGGCCTACGTGCTGGCCTATGTCTATACCGATCTGCTGCAGTTCGTCGGTCCGGTGCAGGCGGCATTGCGCGAAACCTTCGGCTGGCAGCGCGGCGATTACTGGTTTCCGGAAATCCGCAGCCTCGGCGGGGCTGCGTTGATGTTCGTCTGCGTGCTCTATCCCTACGTTTACCTGCTGGTGCGCACCGCCTTTCTGGAACGCGGCGCGGGTACCTTCGAGGCGGCGCGTTCGCTCGGCCTTTCGCCGTCGGGTTCCTTCCTGCGCGTTTCGCTGCCGCTGGCGCGCCCGGCGATCGCTGCCGGCGTCGCGCTGGTGCTGATGGAAACGCTGGCAGACTACGGTACGGTGGCCTATTTCGCGGTGCCGACCTTCACTACCGGCATCTACCGCGCCTGGTTCTCGCTGGGCGACCGTGTCGCTGCCGCGCAACTGGCCGGTGCGCTGCTCGTTTTCATCCTGGTGCTGGTGGCGCTGGAACGCACGAGCCGCGGTCGTGCGCGATTCCATGAAACCGGACGCCGGAAAAGCGAACGCCGGCCCCTTTCCGGCTGGCATGCCGGCGTCGCCGTGCTGGTCTGCCTGCTGCCACTGGCGTTCGGCTTCCTGTTGCCCGCCGGTCTGCTGCTGGATCTGGCGTTCATGGAGGGTGACAGCGAACTGGGCGTACGCTATGGCGTACTGGCCCGAAACAGTCTGCTGGTTGCGGGCGTAAGTGCCCTGCTGGCGGTGATGCTGGCACTGTTGCTGGCTTACACGCAGCGGCTGCGCCCCATCTGGGCCGCACGTGTGATCAACCGTATCGTCGGCCTCGGCTACGCGGTGCCCGGGTCGGTCATCGCCGTTGGCGTACTGATTCCGGTCACACGGCTCGACCATTGGCTGGCCGATCGCTGGCTCGAATGGTTTGGCACGAATCCCGGACTGATCCTCACTGGCGGCATCGCCGCGCTGGTGTATGCCTATCTAGCGCGCTTTCTCGCCATCGCCCTGCATACCGTGGAGGCCGGCCTGGTCCGTGTGACCCCGAGCATGGATGCCGCGGCCAAGAGTCTGGGCTGTGGACCGCTCGCAACGTTGCGGCGCGTGCATGGGCCGCTGCTTTCCGGCAGCCTGTTTACTGCCGGCCTGCTGGTCTTCGTCGATGTGATGAAGGAATTGCCGGCGACACTGGTGATGCGGCCCTTCAATTTCGACACGCTGGCGACGCAGACCTATACGCTGGCCGCCGACGAGCGCCTTGCGGAAGCCTCCACGGCGGCGCTCGCCATCGTCGCGGTCGGTCTGCTGCCGGTGTTTCTGCTGGCGCGGCAGGTGGCGAGGGGCAAGTAAACCCTTCGCCGTCCTGCCGGCGCCGACTTTTGCTTACCGCCAATTCACCCGATCGGCGATCTTCTGGGCGGTGGCGACGTGCTTCGCATATTCCGGGATCGGTAAGGTGTCAGCCTTGAAGTCGCCGAGCGCGGCCAGCGCCGGGTTGTCGGTCTTCACGCCGGGCACGGCCGGCCATTCGTTGTTGCCATCGGCGAAATAGCGCTGGGCGTCGTCCGAGGCGAGGTATTCGAGGAACTTGACCGCGGCTTCCTTGTTGGGCGCGTGCTTGAGCATGCCGGCACCGGAGATGTTGACATGCACACCGTGCGTCGACTGGTTCGGCCAGATCACACGCGTGCTCTCGATGACCTTGCGGTCCTCGGGTTTGGTCGAGCGAATCATGCGTGCGTAGTAGTAGGAGTTGGAGATCGCCACGCCGCACTCGCCGGCTGCGACCGCCTTGATCTGGTCGGTATCGCCGCCTTTCGGCTTGCGTGCGAAATTGGCGACGACACCTTTTGCCCATTCCTCCGCTTTTTGCTCACCCTGACGCGCGACGATGGTGGCGAGCAACGAAAGGTTGTAGGGATGCGCACCGGAGCGGCTGCAGACCTGTCCTTTCATCTTTGGATCGGCCAGATCTTCGTAGCTGTTCACGTCATCCGGCTTGATGAGCGTCTTGTTGGCCACGATCACGCGGGCGCGGGTGGAGAAGGCGAACCACTCGGGCGAGCGCAGATGGGGAGGAATTCGCTCCTCGAGGATTTTGGATTTCACTGGGGCGAAAAAGCCCAGTTCGTCGGCCTTGGCAAGTCGGGAGGCGTCGACCGTGATGAATACGTCGGCCGGGCTATGCACACCTTCATTCTTGATGCGCTCGATCAGTTCGTCTTCCTTGGCCTCGATGCGGTTGATCTTGATCCCAGTCTGTTTAGTGAAGTTGCTGTAGAGCTGTTCGTCGGTCTGGTAATGGCGCGAGGAGTAGAGATTGAGAACCGGTTCCTGCGCCATGACAGGCGGTAGAGCAAACAGGGCAAAGGCTGATAGGGCCGCGATGTTGCGCAATGACATGTGACGCCTCCTTGGGTGGTCATCGATGAAAATGGTGGTCATCTTATCATAATGAGAATAATTATCGATAACTGTGAATCTGTAAGGGATAAGCAAGGCTGAAATGTCTATAATCAACGCAAATACAGCTGCGACCATCATAAAAACATCGAGGGGCAGAAGTGACTTTCAAGGCTTACCTGATCGAACAGAACGCAGGAGCAGTATCGGCGGGCTTCGCCGCGATGGAGGAGGACAGGCTCGATGCCGGCGATGTGACCATCGCGGTAGCCTGGTCGGGCATCAACTACAAGGACGCGCTGGCCGCGACGGGCGCGGGTCGGATCATCCGACGCTTTCCCTGCATCGGCGGGATCGATCTTGCCGGCACGGTCGTCAAAAGCGACGATCCGCAGTTTGCGCCGGGCGATGCAGTGCTGGCGACCAGCTATGACATCGGAGTGGCTCAGCATAGCGGTTTTGCCGAACGGGCACGTGTTCCGGCGCAGTGGGTATTGAAGCTGCCGGCGGGAATGGATTTGCGCGAGGCGATGGCCTTGGGAACCGCTGGATTCACGGCAGGCCTGGCTGTCGCGCGCATGGAGCATGATGGCCTGCAACCGGGGAACGGCCCCGTCATCGTTTCCGGGGCGACCGGCGGCGTGGGCAGCATCGCTGTCGAAATCCTCGCCCGGGTCGGTTACGAAGTTCATGCATTGACCGGCAAAAGCGACGCTGACGGCTATCTGCGGAACCTGGGTGCCAGTGAAGTGGTTGCGCGCTCCAGTCTCGATCTTGCGAAGATCAAACCGCTGGGCAGGGAGACCTGGGCCGGTGCTGTCGATAATCTGGGCGGCGATGTACTGTCCTGGATGGCAAGCACCATGCAGATCGGCGGAACCATTGCCAGCATCGGGCTGGCAGCCAGCATGGAACTTAAAACGACCGTGGCGCCCTTCATTCTGCGCGGCGTTTCACTGCTCGGTATCGATTCGGTCAATTGCCTGATGCCGCAGCGGGCTGCGGTCTGGCAAAGATTGGCCGGCGCCTGGAAACCGGAGCGGGTCATCGCGCAGGCGCGCGAGATCGCTTTTGACGACTTGCCGGGCGCATTCGAAGATTTTCTGCAGGCGCGCGTCACCGGGCGCGTCATCGTTCGCATCGGGTAACACCATCAAATACGTCAGAGGGAGTGAGAGCATGACGAAGTACAGCGATTTCCACCGCCGTTCGATCGAGGATCGCGACGGTTTCTGGACCGAGCAGGCGCAACTGATCGACTGGCAGACACCGCCACAGACGGTCTGCGATTACAGCCGGCCGCCGTTCGTCAAGTGGTTCTCGGGCGGCAGGACCAACCTGTGCCACAACGCGGTGGACCGCCATGCCGCGCAACGTCCGAACGACCGTGCGCTGATCTACATTTCGACCGAGACCAACGAGGAGAAGGTCTACAGCTTCGCCGAGTTGAAGACGGAAGTGATGCGCATGGCGGCGAGCATGCAATCGCTCGGCGTGAAGAAGGGCGACCGTGTGCTGATCTACATGCCGATGATCGCCGAGGCCACCTTCGCCATCCTCGCCTGCGCGCGCATCGGGGCGATCCACTCGGTGGTGTTCGGCGGTTTCGCCTCCGGCTCGCTGGCCACCCGCATCGACGATGCCAAGCCGAAGCTGATCGTTTCGTCGGATGCCGGCATGCGCGGCGGCAAGGCCGTGCCCTACAAGCATCTCCTCGACGAGGCGATCAACCTCGCCGAATCGAAGCCGGAAAAGGTGCTGATGATCGACCGCGGCCTCGACAAGGCCTTCAACAAGGTCGCCGGCCGCGACGTCGATTACGCCACGCTGCGCGACCAGCACCTGAATGCCGAAGTGCCCTGCGAATGGATGGAGTCGTCCGAGCCGTCCTACATCCTCTATACCTCCGGTACCACCGGTAAGCCCAAGGGCGTGCAGCGCGATACCGGCGGCTACGCGGTGGCGCTGGCCGCCTCGATGAAGCACATCTTCACCGGCTTCGCCGGTGAGACGATGTTCTCCACCTCCGACATCGGCTGGGTGGTCGGCCACAGCTACATCATCTACGGCCCGCTGATCGCCGGCATGGCGACGGTGATGTACGAAGGCACGCCGATCCGGCCCGATGCCGGCATCTGGTGGCAGATCGTCGAGAAGTACAAGGTCAACGTGATGTTCTCGGCGCCGACCGCGATCCGCGTGCTCAAGAAACAGGATCCGGCCTTCCTGCACAAGTACGACCTGTCGAGCTTGAAGCATCTGTTCCTCGCCGGCGAACCGCTCGACCAGCCGACCCACGAGTGGATCATGGGCGAACTCAAGCTGCCCGTCATCGACAACTACTGGCAGACCGAGACCGGCTGGCCGATGCTGTCCACCGTGCGCGGCATCGAAGACACCAGGATCAAGTTCGGCACGCCCAGCTTCCCTGTCTTCGGCTATAACCTCAAGATCTTCCGCGAGGACGGCAGCGAGTGCGGTGCGAACGAGAAAGGCATCGTCGGCGTTGTGCCGCCGTTGCCGCCGGGTTGTTTATCCACGGTCTGGGGCCAGGATGAGCGCTTCGTCA
>CAYNCH010000010.1:0-16642 GCA_964395815.1 uncultured Methyloversatilis sp. | reverse complement strand
CCTGCTGGTGCGGGTTCTCGCCGTAGCGCATGGTGTCGACCTTGTCGAAGGCCAGTTGCAGACGCTCGGGGAAAGTGGTCGGCTTGTTGTCGGCGTCGAGCGCGGTGAGCCAGTTGGCGATGGCGCTGTCGTAGCGGGCGGTGTGCACGAAGGCTTTCTTCGCCAGCGCGAAGCGCGTGGCGGCGGAGATGATGCCGCCGCTGGCTTTCATTTCCTCGATGATCGCCGCGTAGTCGGCCGGCTCGACGACCACGGCGCAGCCGCCCTGTTCGTCACCGTGGTTTTTCGCCGCCGCGCGCACCATGGTCGGACCGCCGATGTCGATGTTCTCGATGGCGTCGGCGAGCGTGCAGTCCTTTTTAGCGATGGTTTGCGTGAAGGGGTAGAGGTTGACGACGACGAGGTCGATGGTCGGGATGTCGTGCTTGGCCATCGTCGCCGCGTGCTCGGCATTGCCGCGGATGCCGAGGATGCCACCATGCACCTTGGGGTGCAGCGTCTTGACGCGGCCGTCGAGCATTTCCGGGAAGCCGGTGTAGTCCGAGACATCGGTGACCGTCAGGCCGGCGTCGCGCAGCAGCTTGGCGGTGCCGCCCGTCGAGAGCAACTTGACACCCAGGGTGGCGAGTTCGCGCGCGAAGTCGACTGCGCCTTGCTTGTCGGAAACGCTGATGAGCGCTTGGCTGACCTTCATGGAAGACTCCTCAAGAGAGATTGTGTTCAGAGAGTTTTCTGCGCAGTGTGCTGCGGCTGATGCCGAGCATTTCGGCCGCGACGGTCTGGTTGCCGCCGGCCTGTTTCAGCACCACTTCCAGCATCGGCTGCTCGACGCTGGCGAGCACCATGTCGTAGATCGCGTGCGGCGATTCACCGTCGAGGTCGCGGAAGTAACGATTGAGGGCGCGGCGTACGCAATCGCCGATTTCCGTGCTCATGCGGCCTCCATGTAGCGAATGGCATCGTTTGCGCTATGTTTCGCATCGCCGAGGAAGAACTCGTCGGTGGCGGCGAGCTGTGCCGCGACACCCTCCAGCTGGTTCATCGTGTGGCGGAAGCGCGCCGCGCCGACGATGCCTTTCGTGTACCAGGAGATATGCTTGCGGGCGATCTTCACCCCGGTGTCTTCGCCATAGAAGGCGTACAGGTCGGCGAGATGGCCGCGCAGGATGGCGTGGATCTCGGCAAAAGTCGGTGCTGGCAGGACGGCACCGGTTTTCAGGAAGTGCTCGATTTCGCGGAACAGCCACGGCCTTCCCTGCGCCGCGCGGCCGATCATCACGCCGTCGGCCCGGGTGTACTCGAGTACGAACTTCGCTTTCTCGGGCGTGGTGATATCGCCGTTGGCGATCACGGGGATCTTCACCCGCGTCTTCACCTCGGCGATGGTGTCGTATTCGGCATGGCCGGTGTATTGATCGGCGCGCGTGCGGCCGTGGATGGCGATGGCGCGTACACCGCACTCCTGCGCGATGTGCGCGATCGCCGGGGCATTCTTGTTTTCGCGGTTCCAGCCGGTGCGGAATTTCAGGGTAACAGGCGTGTCCGGCACCGAGCCGACAACCGCTGCGAGGATTTTTGCGACGAGCGGTTCGTTCTGCATCAGCGCCGAGCCGGCCATGACGTTGCAGACTTTCTTGGCCGGGCAGCCCATGTTGATGTCGATGATCTGGGCGCCGCGCTCGACGTTGTAGCGCGCCGCCTGCGCCAGCAATTCGGGATCGGCGCCGGCGATCTGCACGACGATCGGTTCCACCTCGCCGGTGTGGTCGGCACGGCGGCGCGTCTTGGCGCTGCCGTAGAGCAACGAGTTCGAGGTCACCATTTCCGACACCGCCAGTCCGGCCCCCAGTTGCTTGCATAACTGGCGGAACGGCCGGTCGGTCACCCCGGCCATGGGCGCGACGAACAGGTTGTTGCGCAGCGTGAAGCCGAGATAGTCCATGGAGGAAGGGGAAATGGAGGAACGGGGGAAAAAATGCGGGAGGCGGATTTTAGCGCTTACCCGCCGACTTACCATCCCCGGGCGCCGAACATCATGCGTCGGGCGAGGAAACTGCGGACCGGCGGCAGCAGGTCGAGCGCTAGCATGCCCGCGCCGCGGGCATGCCGCAGTGGCGGCAGGGCGTTGGAAAACACGCGCACCAGGCCGTCGGTGAAACCGGCGGCCGCCGTGCGGTCGATGCGGCGGCGCGCGGCGTAGCGTGCCAGCAGAGCCGGGTCGCCCGGATCACCGGCATCCGTCAGGGTGTCGGCCAGTTCGGCGATGTCGCGCAGGGCGAGATTGAAACCCTGGCCCGCCACCGGATGCAGGGTCTGCGCGGCATTGCCGATCCAGACCGCGCGGTCGCCGACCGGCGTGTTGCGCATGCGCAGCCCGAGCGGATAGACAAGGCGCGGGCCCACGGCGTTGAGCGTTACCCGGGGGCCGAAGCGCTGCTGCAGCAGTGCGAGGAAGTCGGCATCGGCGAGCGTGGCGATGCGCTCGCTGTCGGCGGCTGGACAGGCGAGCACCACCGCGTAGGTTCCGAGACAAGGCAGCAGCGCGACCGGCCCGGCGGGCGTGAACCGCTCCCAGGCGATGCCATCGGGCGGTACCGTCGCATGTGCGGTACAGATGACCGCATGCTGGCCGTAGTCGCTTGTCCGCATGTTTGCATCTGTTGCACTGTGTCCTTCGGCATGCACGACCAGCGGGGCCTCGGCATGCGCCGGGACCGGGGTGTTGTCCTGATACTCGATGCCGGTCGCGGCAAGGGCCTGATCGAGCGCGGCGGCGAGGTCGCCGGCGGCGATCACGTAGCCGAGCGCGGGGACACCCGCCTCCGCGGCCTGCATCCGGGTGCGGCCGAGTCCGCCGGCGTGTGAAATATGGATGGTCGTGATCGGCGTCTGCGGGATGTCGCGCCAGCCGCGTTGGCCCAGGAGGTTTTCCAGGATCAGGCGTGAGCCGTGCGCGAGCGCGAGGATGCGGGCATCGTCCCTGGCCGCCCCGCGCGGCCGGGCATCGACGATGCGACTGGTCACTCCGCCACGCTGCAAGGCCAGGGCCAGCGCCATGCCGGCCGGACCGCCGCCGGCGATCAGTACCGCCGCGCTCATCGCTCGGGCTCCTCGTTCATCAGGTGCTCAATATCGGCGATCTTCTTCGGCGTGTCGGCCGTCAGGACCTCGCAGCCGTCGGCGGTGACCAGCGCATCGTCTTCGATGCGCACGCCGATGTTCCAGAAGGCCTCGCGCACGTCGGCGGCGGGACGGATATAGCAGCCGGGCTCGACGGTCAGGGCCATGCCCGGCATCAACGCACGCCAATCGTCGCCATGGCGGTATTCGCCGGCGTCGTGCACGTCGAGACCGAGCCAGTGACCGGTGCGGTGCATGTAGAAACGCTTGTAGCTCTCGGACTCGATCACGCCGTCTACGCTGCCTTCAAGCAGTTTCATGTCGACGAAGCCTTGCGCCAGCACGCGCACGGCGGCGGTATGCGGGTCGAGGAAGGTGGCGCCGGGCCGGATCGCCGCGATGGCGGCGGCCTGGGCGTCGAGCACCAGATCGTAAATGTCGGCCTGGGGACCGCTGAACCTGCCGCTGACCGGAAAAGTGCGCGTGATGTCGCTGGCGTAGCCATCGACCTCGCAGCCGGCATCGATCAGCAACAGGTCGCCGTCCTTGAGTACCTGATCGTTGCCGACGTAGTGCAGCACGCAGGCGTTCACGCCGCCGGCGACGATCGGCGTGTAGGCGGGGTATTGGCTGCCCCGGCGGCGGAACTCGTGCAGGAATTCCGCTTCGACTTCGTATTCGAATTGCCCGGGGGCGGTAAAGCGCATCGCGCGCCGGTGTGCGGCCCCGGCGATCGCCGCTGCCTTGCGCATCAATCCGATTTCATGGGCATCCTTGACGAGGCGCATCTCATCCAGCGCGGCGCGCACGTCATGCAGCATGGCCGGGGTGCGCTTGCCGGCACGGGTTTGTGTGCGCACGGCGTTGAGGGCCGCGGCGATGCGGGCGTCCCAGGCAGCGTCGTGGCCGAGCGAGAACCACAGGGCCGGCTGGTCGGCCAGCAGTTCGGCGAGCCTGGTATCGAACTCGGCGATGGGATGCGCCGCGTCGAAGCCGAACACCTCGCGCGCACCGTCCGGTCCATGGCGGAAACCGTCCCAGATCTCTTTCTCGACATCCTTGGTGCGGCAGAAGAGGATCGATTGCGCCCCGTCTCCGGCGACCAGCACCAGCACCGCTTCCGGTTCGGGAAAGCCGGTCAGGTAATGGAAGTAACTATCGGCCCGGTAGGGAAAAGAGGTGTCGCGATTGCGCATCCGTTCCGGCGCCGTGGGAATGACGGCCACGCCGCCGCCGGCGGCCTGCATGCGGGCGAGCAGGGAAAGTCGGCGCTGGCGGAACGGTGTGCAATCCATCGGCTGATTATAGGAGTTCGCGCAATTCGGCCAACAGTGCCGCATCGAGTGCGGCAAGCCGTTCCGGCGTGCCGACATCCTCCCAGCGCCCGACGTGATGTTCGCCCGAGATGCGGCCGGCCTTGATGGCCATGTGCAGCAGAGGCGCGAGTTTGGCGGAGGTGCCCGGCGCGATGCCCGCAAAAAACGCCGGGCGGTAGATACCGATCCCGGAAAACGTCAGCCGTGCCGTCCTGCCGGCGCCGACTTTTCCCGCCATCAGGGTGAAGTCGCCTTCCGGGTGGTGCGGTGGGTTGTCGACGAGCACGAGATGCGCCAAATCGACATC
The DNA here is from genome assembly GCA_964395815.1 of uncultured Methyloversatilis sp. Taxonomy (GTDB): domain Bacteria; phylum Pseudomonadota; class Gammaproteobacteria; order Burkholderiales; family Rhodocyclaceae; genus Sulfuricystis. Next base: position 11,899 of record CAYNCH010000010.1, on the reverse strand, counting down.
GATGCCCGGGGCCTGCGCAAAATCCCAATCGCAGAAAACATCGCCATTGACGACGAGGAAGGGCTGGTCAGACAGGCTGCCGTCGAGCAACCGCAGGGCATTGGCGATGCCGCCCGCCGTTTCAAGTGCGCCCCGGGGTTCGGCCGAATAGCGAATACGCAGATTCCAGGCATCGCCAGCGCCCAGCAGTGCCTCGATCTGATCGCCCAAGTGGGCATGGTTGATGACGACCTCGCGAAAACCGGCGCGTGCCAGACGCTCCAGGTGCCAGATGATCAGCGGTTTGCCGGCCACCGGCAACAGCGGCTTCGGTGTGCTGTCGGTGAGCGGCCGCATGCGTTCGCCGCGGCCGGCCGCAAGGATCATCGCCTGCATGGCTAGAAGGTGTAGCCGACCTGCGCCTGGCGGTTTTCCAGCCGGTCGAGCAGGCGCAATAGCGGACCCAGTTCGCCGTAGCGCGTGCAGGCGGCGCGCAGGTAGCGTGCGACACGCGGCATATCCTTGAGGTAGCCATCCTTGCCGTCGCGGTGGAACAGCCGCGCGAAAATTCCGAGTACCTTCACGTGACGCTGCACGCCCATCCACTCGTAGTCGCGAAAGAACTCGCCGAAATCGGCACGTACCGGCAGCCCGGCCTTCCTGGCCTGTTCCCAATAGCGCGCCAGCCAGTCGAGGGTGCGTTCCTCGTCCCATTCGATGTAGGCATCCTTGAACAGCGAGACGAGATCGTAGGTGAGCGGCCCATGCACGGCGTCCTGGAAGTCGATGACCCCGGTCCTCGCGCCATCCACCATCAGGTTGCGGGAGTGGTAGTCACGATGGACATGCACCGTCGGTTCGTCGAGATTGACGGCGAGGATTTTCTCGAACACCGCTTCGAGCGCATTGCGGTCTGCGCTGCTGAACGGGAGAGCGACATGCTTGCCGATGTACCAGTCGGGAAAAAGATCGAGTTCGCGCTTGAGCAGGGAGCGGTCATACGCCGGCAGGTCGGCCGCCCGGCCGTGGCGCTGGATGGCGATCAGCGTGTCGAGCGCCGAACGATAGAGGTGGTCGGCATCGGCGCCATCGCCCAGTGCGGCCAGGTAGGTGGTGGAGCCCAGGTCGGAGATCAGGAGGAAACCGCGTCCGGTATCCTGGGCGAGCACTTCGGGGACGTGAGCGCCGGCGGCATGGAAAAGCTGCTGTACATGCAGCCAGGGCCGGACATCCTCATGGCTGGGCGGCGCGTCCATGACGATGCAGCTGGTTCCGTCATCGAAAAGAACCCGCAAATAGCGCCGGAAACTGGCATCGGCCGACGCCGGCGCAAGGCTGAATGCGCGCCCGGAAAATTGCCCCTGAACCCAGTCCCGTATCTGCTCGATCCGCTCCACGTAAGGATTTCCGCCTAGATGATAGAATCGCGAATTCTATCATTGAGTTAGCGCGCATCTGGCGCGCTGCACGTACAAGAAAAGCGGCGACGATGGCATTTGCATGGGGGCGGCAGGCGACGGGGATCATGGCCTGGCTGGCGTTCGCCGGTGCCGCCAGCGTTGCAACCGCGGCGGACAGCCTGCCGCCGCTGTCCGTCGATCCGGGGCTGCTGGGGGGGGGCGGCGGTACCGCTACCCGCACGGCCAAAACCGGCGGCTCCGGCCAACCAAACAACACCGCAGCAGGCGCCAGATGCGGGCGTCACCGCCGCGGGCGCATCCGTTCCGCAACCGTCGTCGCGCAAGGAGCCGTCGCCCGTCAAGTCCGCAGAAAGTCCGGCGGTAGCGGCTGTTCCCGCTACGGCTGCAACTGTACCCCCTGCTGTTCCTGCGGCTACCCCTGCTGCCGTGGTGAGGCCCGTGGCTGCGCTTCCTGTCGACCAGGAAATGCCGCCGCCCAAAGGAACATTGGGCACCTTGCCGAGTTTGCGTGTCGATCCGGCATTGCTGGGCGGGGCGCGAGCGGGACAGCCGTCCGGGCCCATGCCGGGCGCTCTGGTCGCCTCGGTGACGCAGCCGCCCGTGGTCGCCGAGGCGCCACGCTTGCCGCCGCTGTATTCCGTCCATGCTGCCGCCGGTGCCGTCCGGCAGCGCTCCACCACGCCGTTTGCGACGCCAGACAAGGATGCTGCTCCGACGTACATCGCTGCGGGACGGATCGAGGGTGTGAACGAGGTGGAACTGGTGGCCGAAGGGGCTGTCGTGCTCGAACGGGCCGGCGACAGCCTGCACGCCGATCGGATCGTCTATCGCCAGGCTGAGGATGAATTCGAGGCGGTGGGCAATGTCAGGCTGGCATCGCCGGATTCGTTGATCACCGGACCGCGCTTGCGCATGCGCACACAGGAAAGCACGGGCGAGTTCGAGTCGCCGTCCTATTTGATCCGCCATCAACCCTCGCCGGTCCAGGAGCCCGCATTGACCATGGCCGGTTTGCCGGCAATAACCGAAAGTGGCCAGGTACTGGCGACGACGGGACGACTGTTGCAGCGGCCAGCCGTCACGGGCAGCGGTTCGGCCAGCCGCATCGAGTTTCGTGGTGAAAACCAGTATCGCCTCGAACAGGCGACCTACAGTACTTGCGCTCCCGGCAAACGCGACTGGGAAGTGGCATTGGGCGAGCTTTCTCTCGACTACGATGCGGAGATCGGCAAGGCACGCGAGGCCACGGTCCGTTTCAAGGACACGCCGATCATGTACGTGCCCTGGATGAGTTTTTCGCTGGGCAACCAGCGCAAGAGCGGCTTCCTGACACCGACGTTCGGTTCGACCAGCAAGAGCGGACTCGACATTGCGGTGCCCTGGTACTGGAATATCGCACCCAACATGGACGCGACGATCACCCCGCGTCTCATGACGAAACGCGGCCTGCAACTGAATACCGAGTTCCGCTATCTCGACTACACCCACAACGGCCAGGCGCGCATCGAATACCTGCCGGAAGACAAGCTGGCCAGTCGCGATCGCTACGGCTTTTCGGTGATTCACCACCAGAATTTCGGGCATGGCCTGATCGGCATGCTGAATCTCAACGGCGTTTCCGATGACGACTATTTCAGTGACCTGTCGACGCGCGTCGCGCAGGTTTCGCAGGGCAACCTGCTACGCCAGGGGACGTTGAGTTACGGCGGCCCGTGGTACGGCGCCACGTTGAACGTGCAGTCCTACCAGACGCTGCTCGGCCTGGCCAAGCCCTATCAGCGGCTTCCCCAGTTGACCGGCGTTGCCAACCGCTACGACCTGCCTTTCGGCCTGGCCATGAACCTGAATGCGGAGTATGTCGACTTCGATCATCCGACCAGTGTCATCGCCAAGCGGACGACCCTTTACCCGCAGCTGTCGTTGCCCCTGGAGACCGCGGCGTTCTGGATCAGGCCGAAACTCGGCTACCACTTCACGCGCTACCAGATGGACCGGCAGGCCGCAGGTACTCCCGGCCAGCAAAGCCGCGGCGTGCCGATCTTCAGCGCCGATGGCGGGCTGGTTCTCGAGCGCGAGATGGATATGTTCGGCCAGTCGCTGATTCAGACGCTGGAACCCCGGGCCTACTACCTGTACGTGCCGGATCGCGACCAGGCGGACATTCCGATCTTCGATACGGGCATTGCCGGTTTCAACTATGCGCAGATGTTCGCCGAGAACCGCTATGTCGGCGGCGACCGCATCGGCGATGCCAACCAGCTGACGCTGGCGCTGACCTCGCGGCTGCTTGAACCCTCGACCGGCGAGGAGTATCTGCGTGCCACCGTCGGTTACCTGCAATACTTCAAGACGCAGCAGGTCACCCTGCCGGGCGAGACCGCGCGGACCAGCCGCAGCGCCGACCTGTTGGCGGCATTGACCGGACGTGTGGCAAAGCATATCTACGCCGACACCGCCTGGCAGTACAACCCGCGCGATAGCCGGACCGAGAAGCTGACGATCGGCGGCCGCTATCGGCCAGCTCCCGGCAAACTCCTGAATGCCGGCTACCGCTATGTGCGCGACCAGCTCGGACAGATCGACATCTCCGGCCAGTGGCCGCTGTCCGGTGGCTGGCACGGTGTCGGCCGCTACAACTACTCGACCAAGGAGCGGCGTGTCATCGAGACTATCGCCGGACTCGAGTACGATGCCGGCTGCTGGACCGGCCGCGTCGTAATGCAGCGGCTCGCCACCATTGCCGACAAGCCGACCACGGCACTGTTCTTCCAGCTCGAACTCAATGACTTCTCGCGCATCGGTTCGAATCCGCTCGATCTGCTCAGGCGCAGCGTTCCCGGCTATGGCGTGATCAACCAGCCGACGGCCTCACCGGTATTCGCCGACCAATAATCATTTCCCGACCATGAGATTCCTTCCCCTGATTGTTTGTCTCCTGCTGCCGGCCTTGTCGCTGGCCCAGACGCGTGCGCCTCAGCCGGTCGCACTCGACCGCGTCATCGCTGTCGTCAACGACGAGGCCCTGACCGAATATGAACTGCGCGACCGTATCGTCATGGTGGAACGACAGTTGCGCCAGCGCGGAACACCGCTGCCCCCGCGCGATGTGCTCGAAAAGCAGCTGCTCGAACGACTGATCGTCGACCGCGTGCAAATGCAGTTCGCGAAAGAGGTGGGCTTGCGTGTTCCCGATGTCGAACTCGACGGCGCCTTGCGCCGCATTGCCGACAACAACCGCCTGTCGCTCGCCGACTTTCGTACGGCGCTGGAGCGCGACGGCATCGAGTGGGCGCGTTTTCGCGAGGAAATTCGTGACGAGATGACCGTCGCCCGACTGCGCGAGCGCGAAGTCGAGAGCCGCATCGTCGTTTCCGACGGCGAGATCGACAACTACCTGGCGCAGCCGCAGCAGACCGATCAATCGGCCGTGGTGGCGCTCGGTCACATCATCATCCGTGTTCCGGAGCAGGCCGATCCCGCGAAATTGGCACAATTGCGGGCGCGCGCCGAAGAGGCGCTCGGACTGTTGAAGTCCGGCCAGGATTTCGGACAAGTGGCAGCGAGCTATTCCGAGGCACCGGATGCGATGAGTGGCGGCCTGATCGAGCCGCGTCCTGCGGATCGTCTACCGACGCTCTATGCCGAGGCGGTGGCGAACCTGCAGTCTGGCGCGGTCAGCGGTATTCTCAGAAGTCCGGCCGGCTTTCACATCATCAAGCTTTTCGACCGCAAGGGAGGCAGCGCGCTGGGCGGTACGATCCGGCAGACGCATGCGCGTCATATCCTGATCAAGGTGAACGAACTGGTGTCGTCCGAAGAGGCGCGTCACAAGCTGGAAGGCCTCAAGGAGCGCCTCGACCACGGCGCGGATTTTGCCGAGCTGGCGCGCCTTTACTCCAACGACCTGTCGGCGGCGAAGGGCGGTGATCTGGGCTGGTTGTACCAGGGCGATACCGTGCCGGAATTCGAGCGCGCCATGGATGCCCTGGGTATCGGCGAGATCGGCAAGCCTGTCAAATCGCCCTTCGGCTGGCATCTGATTCAGGTGCTGGAACGCAAGAATGCCGAGGCCGGCGACGAACGCAAACGCCTGCTGGCACGCCAGGCTTTGCGTGAGCGCAAGTCGGATGAGGCGTATGAGGACTGGCTGCGCCAACTGCGCGACCGCGCCTATGTCGAGTACCGGCTTGAAGAGCGATAAGCCAGTCATTGCGGTTACCAGCGGCGAGCCAGCTGGCATCGGGCCGGACATCTGCCTCGCTCTGGCCGACTGGCAGTTCGATGCACGTATTGTCGTGCTGGGTGACCGTGACCTGTTGCAGGCGCGGGCACGCCAGCTCAAGCGCACTATCGACGGTCTCGACATCCGGCATGTGCCCCTGAAAAAGTCGGCGCTGGCGGGACGGCTCGACCCGGCCAACGCACCCTATGTGCTCGACCTGCTCGATGTCGCGCTGACCGGCTGCCAGTCCGGCGAATATGCCGCAATGGTTACCGCGCCGGTGCATAAGGGCATCATCAACGACGCCGGCATCGCCTTCACCGGCCATACCGAATACCTCGCCGAGAAAACCGGCACGGTGCGCGTGGTGATGATGCTCGCCGGCGCGGGATTGCGCGTCGCGCTGGCCACGACCCATCTGCCGCTCAAGGACGTGTCCGCCGCGCTCACGCCGGACGAGCTCGTCACCACGATCCGCATCCTGCATGCCGACCTGCGCGTGAAGTTCGGCTTCGATCAGCCGCGCATCCTCGTCGCCGGCCTCAACCCGCACGCCGGCGAGGGCGGCCACATGGGGCGCGAGGAGATCGAGGTGATCGCACCGGTGCTCGCTGCGCTTCGCACGGAAGGCATGGACCTGGTCGGCCCGCTGCCGGCCGATACGCTGTTCACCAAAAACGTACTGGCCGGCTCGCATGCCCAGCTGGCGATGTACCACGACCAGGGGCTGGCCGTGCTCAAGTATGCCGCTTTCGACGAAGGCATCAATGTCACGCTCGGACTGCCGATCATCCGTACTTCGGTCGATCATGGCACCGCGCTCGACCTGGCCGGTACGGGTAGGGCCTCGCCGACCAGCCTGTATGCCGCCGTCGAGGCCGCCATCGACATGGCGCGGCGCAAGTCAGCATGATCCCGCACGATCAAAATGAAAATGGCCATCAAGGCCATCAAGGCCATCAGGCCCGCAAGCGCTTCGGCCAGAATTTCCTCGTTTCGCCCGGCGTCATCCGCAAGATTGTCGATGCCGTTGCGCCCCGGGCCGGCGATACCGTCGTCGAAATCGGCCCTGGCCTCGGCGCGCTGACTGCACCGCTTCTAGAGCGTCTCGATCGCCTGTACGTCGTGGAAATCGATCGTGACCTCATCGCCCGTCTCCGCGAACGCTACCCGCCCGAGCGCTTGATCATCCACGAAGGCGACGCATTGCTCTTCGACTTCGCCGCGCTGAAAGAAAGCGGTCCGCTGAAAATCGTCGGCAACCTGCCCTACAACATCTCCAGCCCGCTGCTGTTCCATCTTGCCGCGTGTGGGGATCGTGTGGCCGAGATGCATTTCATGCTGCAGAAGGAGGTTGTCGACCGCATGGTCGCGGCGCCGGGCAGCGGCGACTACGGACGACTCTCGGTGATGCTGCAAGTCCGTTTCTGGATGGAGCGGCTGTTCGTGGTGCCGCCCGGGTCATTCAATCCGGCACCCAAGGTGGATTCGGCCGTGGTACGCATGGTGCCGCTCCAAAAGGTCGGCGCTGGCGAGACGGCACGGGATGAGACACTGTTCGCCCGACTGGTGGCCGCCGCCTTCTCGCAGCGTCGCAAGATGCTGCGCAATACGCTCAAGGAGTTCGGCGGCGAGCAACTGCTGGAGACACACGGCATCGCCCCGACCGCACGCGCCGAGGAACTGGCGGTGGCCGATTACGTGCGGCTGAGCAACGCGCTCGCAACGCACCAATAGAAAAAGCCTCCGGGGGGAGGCGATCCCCCGGAGGCCTTGCTCTCAGCGGGCGTTCAGTCGGCCTGCTTGCGCAGGAAGGCGGGAATATCGTACTTGTCCATCCCCGTGTCCGACATGGCTTGCGCACGGCTGTCGCGCTGGCGATTCGATGTGAACAGATCGTCGAGACCGCCGCCTGCCCCTGTACTGGCGGCACCCATCGTCACCGTGCCGGCGGTCGCGGCCGAAATGCCGGTGCCCAGCGTCAGGTTGTCGGTACCGGTACGCAGCCCGGCACCTTCATTGACGTAGGTACGCAGCTCGGGCTTTTGCGCACGCCGGGCAGCCGAACCGAGGCCGGTGGCGACCACCGTCACGCGCAGACTGTCTTCCATCGCGTCGTCGAACACCGCGCCGCAAATCACGGTCGCATCCGGCGCCGTGTAGTTGCGGATGGTGGCCATGACTTCCTTGTATTCCTTGAGGCCGAGCGAGCCGCTGGCCGTGATGTTGACCAGCACGCCCTTGGCGCCCGACAACTCGATGCCTTCGAGCAACGGGCTGGCGACGGCGGCTTCGGCGGCGAGGCGGGCGCGATCCACGCCGGCCTGGGTGGCCGAGCCCATCATCGCCTTGCCCATCTCGCCCATCACGGTGCGCACGTCTTCGAAGTCGACGTTAACCAGACCGGGGACGTTGATGATCTCGGCGATGCCGCCGACGGCGTTCTTCAGCACGTTATCGGCCGACTTGAAGGCATCGAGCATGCTCACGTCTTCGCCGAGTACATCCATGAGCTTCTCGTTGAGAATGACGATCAGCGAGTCGACGTGCCGGGTCAGTTCGGCGAGGCCCTCCTCGGCGATCTTGCCGCGGCGGCCTTCGAATTCGAAGGGCTTGGTGACCACCGCCACGGTGAGGATGCCCAACTCGCGCGCCACTTCGGCGACGATCGGCGCGGCGCCGGTACCGGTGCCGCCGCCCATGCCGGCGGTGATGAAGCACATGTGGGCACCGGTGAGCATTCCGGCGATCTTTTCGCGTTCTCCCTGCGCGTGTTCGCGCGCACGCTCCGGCTTGCCGCCGGCGCCGAGACCGGGGCCGAGTTGCAGCTTGACGCCGGCCGACGAGTGCTTGAGCGCTTGCGCATCGGTGTTGCAACAGATGAATTCCACGCCGCCGACGCCTTCGCGGATCATGTGCTCGACCGCATTGCCGCCGGCGCCGCCGACGCCAATCACCTTGATGACTGTGGCATTCGGGTCCCTATCGATGATTTCGAACATTTCGCCTCTCCTGTTGTTGCCAAAAACGGTTGTTGAAAGTTAAAGATTGCGCGCGAACCAGGCCTTCATGCGCCCGAAAACCTGGCCCAGACTCATGGGTTGTTCCTTGCTGCCGCGCTGCCGTTGCCCCACGCCGTCGAGCAGCAGGCCGAGCGCCGTGGCATAGCGCGGGTTCTTGACAAAGTCGCGCAGGTTGCCGGCGTAGTGCGGCATGCCGACCTTCACCGTGTTGTGGAAGATCTCCTCGCCGAGCTGGGTCATGCCCGGCATTTGCGCGGTGCCGCCGGTCAGCACGATGCCGGCGCGCAGCAGGCGCGCGTAGCCGCTCTTGGTCAGTTCGTCCTGGACCTTCTGGAAAATCTCCTCGACACGCGGCTGGATGAAGCCGGCCAGCGTCTGGCGCGACAGGCTGGTCGCCGGTCGCTCGCCGACGCCCGGCACCTCGAGCATCTCCTCGGGGTCGGCCAGTTGCTGCAGCGCGACGCCGTAGCGCAGCTTGATCTCCTCGGCATCCTGCGTCGAAGTGCGCAACGCGATGGCGATGTCGTTGGTGATCTGGTCGCCGGCGATCGGGATCACGGCGGTGTGGCGGATCGCCCCCTGGCTGAAGACGGCGATGTCGGTAGTGCCGCCGCCGATATCGACCAGGCAGACGCCGACATCCTTCTCGTCGTCGGTCAGCACGGCGTTGCCCGAGGCGAGCGGTTGCAGGACGAGATCGACGACCTCCAGCCCGCAGCGGCGCACGCACTTGACGATGTTCTGCACGGCGGTGACCGCGCCGGTGACGAGGTGCACCTTCACCTCGAGGCGGCGTGCGTCCATGCCGATCGGCTCCTTGACGCCGTCCTGGCCGTCGACGATGAACTCCTGCACCAGCGTGTGTAGGATCTGGTCGTCGGCCGAGATCGGCGTGGCGTTGGCGGCCTCGATGGCACGTGCCACATCGTACTGCGTGACTTCCTTGTCGCGCACCACGGCCATGCCGTTCGAATCCTTGCTCTTGATGTGGCTGCCGGCGATGCCCGTATAGACCTCGCGGACCTTGCAGCCCGCCATCATCTCGACCTCGGCAACGGCCTTGGAGATGCTGTTGACCGTCGCCTCGATGTTGACGACCACGCCCTTCTTCAGGCCGCGCGATTCCTGGGTGTCCTGCGTGCCGATGCCCAGGATGGACAACTGTCCCTCGCTATTGAGTTCCGCGACGATGGCGACGATTTTCGACGTGCCGATGTCGAGGCCGACGATCAGGTCCCGGTTGCGTTCCTTGCTCATGTCCTGCTTTCCTGCGTTGTCTGGGGCGACCGGGTGGCGCTTCCCGCGCCCGCGTTCGTAGTGCGCGTATCGTTGCGCACGATGCCGCTCATTACAAAGCCATTCGGGTAGCGCATGTCGACGCTCCGGGCGAGGCCCAGCTGCGTTTTGGCGGGTTCGTAATGGGCAACGAAACGCGCCATGCGTTCGGCAAGCGTATCGGGTTCCCGGCCGCGGCCGAGTTCGATGGATAAGCCATCGTCGAGCTTCAAGCGCCAGGCCAGGCGCGGCGAGAGGGACATTGTCGCCGTTTGCCGGCCGATGGTGGCGAGGACTGCGTCGAAGCCGTCCCGGCGCCGGAGCATTTCCGGTGCACTGCCGTCGGGCCCCGATAACAGCGGCAGCCTGGGCGCCTCGCCCGAAAGCTCGGCGCTGAAAATCTCGCCATGGCGATTGACCAGACGGGTGTCGCCAGCGGCGGAGTCGAGCGGCTTGCCCGACGGCTGCCAGCGGGCCACGGCTTCGTGTTCCTCCAGGGTCAGTGCCAGCCCGTCCGGCCACTGGCGCCGCACGGTGGCTTTGCGTACCCAAGGCAGCTTTTCGAACGACTGGCGGGCGGCATCGAGATCGATGGTGAAGAAATTGCCGACGATGGCGTTGCGGGCGGCATGTTCGATCTGCGCGGGTGCAACCTGGACGGGAGCCGCTGCCAACACGATTTCGCGCAAGGGGAAGAACGGGAGGCGCTGGAGGCTGGTCAGTGCCGCCCAGACGAGCGCGGCGACAGCCAGCACCGTCAGCAGGTCGGCTACCAGGTTGAGCAGCGCCGGCTGGTGCCAGAGTCCACCGGGTTCCGTATTCGACCGCCGGGTTTTAGTCTTAGGCCTTGCCACAGCGCGCCTCCGCCAGGATCATCATGACGAGTTCCGCAAAGCCGATACCCGCGGCGCGGGCGGCCATGGGGACCAGCGAATGGCCCGTCATGCCCGGATTGGTGTTCATCTCCAGCAGGCTATAGGTGCCGTCGGGACGCAGGATCAGGTCGGCGCGGCCCCAGCCGCGGCAGTCCAGCGCATCGAATGCCGCCAGTACCGTCCGGCCGATGGCGGTTTCCAGGTCCGCCGGGATGCCGGCCGGGCAGTGGTAGTGCACGACATCGGTGAAGTACTTGTTCTGGTAATCGTAGCGGCCTTCCGGGGCTTCGATCCTGACCAGCGGCAGCACCGTGCGCCCGAGCACGGCCGCCGTGAGTTCGACACCGGTGACGAATTCCTCGGCCATGACTTCGTTGCCCTGGCCGGCGGCGGCTGCGAACGCTGCGGTGAATTCGTCGGCCTGCGTCAGCTTGGTCAGACCGATCGACGAACCTTCGCGGACCGGTTTTACGATCAGCGGCAGCCCTAGTTCGGCGAGGATCGCGGGGCCATCCGTGGCCGCTAGCACGCGCCGCGAACGCGGGGTCGGCACGCCGGCCGCCTGCCAGACGGCCTTGGTCCGCACCTTGTCCATCGCCAGCGCCGAGGCGAGCACGCCACTGCCGGAATAGGGAATCCCCATCAGGTCGAGCGCCCCCTGCACCGTCCCGTCTTCTCCGGCACCCCCGTGCAGGATGTTGAAGACGCGGTCGACATGCAGGTCGGCCAGGTTCCAGATCGGCTGTACGGCTGGGTCGAAGGCAAAGGCATCGATACCTGTGGATTGCAACGCCGCCAGCACGGCCTGGCCGGAAATGAGCGAAATCTCGCGTTCTGCCGAACGGCCGCCCATGAGTACCGCTACCTTGCCAAAGTTCATTGCCATCAAGATCTTGCCCCGAGGATGCGCACTTCGCGCACCAGTTCCACGCCGAATTGTTCCCGCACCTCGGCCTGAATCTGGCCGATTAAGCTTTCTATCGCGGAAGCCGAAGCCCGACCGCCCGGATTAACGATGAAATTCGCATGCTTTTCGGACACCCTTGCGCCGCCGATTTCCATGCCTTTCAGACCGGCGGTTTCGATCAGGCGCGCCGCGTAATC
>CAYNCH010000009.1:0-17953 GCA_964395815.1 uncultured Methyloversatilis sp. | reverse complement strand
CATGATCCGCGTCATGGCCTGCCGCGACGACCAGCACGAGGCCGAGTGGGTGGTCACGCGGCTGATGGCGCACAAGTTCGAAACCCGTGGCAAGTGGCGCGACTACGCGATCCTCTATCGCGGCAACTTCCAGGCGCGGCTCTTCGAGCAGCAGCTGCGCGCCCACAAGGTGCCCTATGTGCTGTCGGGCGGGCAGTCCTTCTTCGACAAGAGCGAGATCAAGGACCTGACCAGCTACCTGCGCCTGCTGGCGAACCCGGACGACGACCCGGCCTTCATCCGCGCCGCGACCACGCCGAAGCGCGGCATCGGCGGCTCGACGCTGGAAGCGCTCGGCCAGGCCGCCGGCCGCCGCCACATCGGCCTGTTCGCCGCGATCTTCGCGCCGGGTATCGAGACCGAGATCAAGCCGGCGCAGCTGGCCGCATTGCGCGAGTTCGGCAACTTCATCAACCGCATCGAGTACCGCGCGCAGCGCGAACCGGCCGGCCAGGTACTCGACGACCTGCTCAAGGCCATCGGCTACGAAGCCTGGCTGTTCGAAACGCAGGAAGCGCGCGATGCCGAATCACGCTGGGGCAACGTGCGCGAGTTCGTCGGCTGGCTGGCGAACAAGGGCGCGGAAGAAAAGAAGAACCTGCTCGAACTGGCCCAGACTGTCGCGCTGATCACCATGCTCGACAAGCAGGACGAGGATGTCGATGCCGTGCAGCTCGCCACGCTGCACGCCGCCAAGGGGCTGGAATTCCGCCACGTGCACCTCGTCGGCGTCGAGGAGGGCTCGCTGCCGCATCGCGAATCGATCGATGCCGGCAACATCGAGGAGGAGCGGCGCCTGATGTACGTCGGCATTACGCGCGCGCAGATGTCGTTGAACATCAGCTGGTGCGCGAAGCGCAAGCAGGGCCGCGAGATCGTCGAGCGTGCCGTGTCGCGCTTCGTCGCCGAAATGGATGGCGGCGACGGCGATATCCGGCACGAAGGCGCCGTCCCGTCGGCGCCGACTTTTGCGGACCGGGCCGCCGGCAACGCGCGGCTGGCCAATTTCAAGGCGCTGCTGCGGAAGTAGCCGGAATTCCGGGCGCGGTCAGAATTCCTGGTGTTCCTGGTCGAGGATCCACTGCGCCTGCTCGATCACCCGGGCCTGACGCGCATCGTTCAGGCCGTTCATGTGCGCGGCAAACCATTCGAGGCTGGCTGAGGGAATCAGCCGTTTTGCCTGCGCCAGGTCGTCGGGCAGGGCCGGATTGTCCGCCCCGGCGACGAGATGGCGCGCAGTGTCCAGATACAGCTTGCAGAGGTTGGCGCGCACGTTGTCGGCACCACGGATCAGCTGGATCAGCAAGGGCGGCAGTCCCCAGACGGTGGCGCACTTGAGCGACAGTTCGCGAAAGCGGAAACCGCAGGCCAGCTCCTGTGCCTGTGCCGAACGGCTGGCGCGGCCGGACACGAGCGCCGCGTGCGCCGCCCGCGGCAGTTCGGGCGCGAAGTGCCAGAGCAGCAGTTCGCCGACCTCCGCCAGCAAGGCGGCCATCGCGACCTCCTCGGGCGCGATGTCGGCACGCGCCTTGCCCCACATCTGCGCGATCTGGCTGGCGAGTACCGCACGCGAGGAACAGGCCTGCAGGCCCGGGTCGGTTTCGCTGGTTTCGGGACTGCCCAGCAGCAGGTTGCGGAAGGTCATGATGCCGAGCTGCATCACCGCTCCGAGCGCCGTCGTCGTGTCGTGGCCGAGGCGCTGGATACGGCGTTTCTCCGCCTCGCGCAACAGGCGCAGGCACAGGAAGGCGTCACCGATCACCAGCGACGTGAGGTCGGCGGCCGACAGGTCGTCGCCCTGGACTTCCTCGAGCGCACGCAGCATCAGTTTGCTGCGCGGCATGCAGGGGACGACCTGGTTGGTCAGGTAGGCTGCCCACTGATCGACGCCCCAGTGCTTCTGGTGCTCGGTCAGCATGCCGGCGCCCTCACAACGGCAGCCGCGGCCACCCGTGCGGCATGCACCTGGTGCGGAATCTGCGCGGGATCGGCACAGGCACGGGCGATGGCGCCCGCATCCACCGCCTGGACGGCGGCCAGCGTCTGTCGCCACACGTCTCCGGCAGGGTAGCAGTTCTCCGCATAGCCGAGGCGACCGCGAAAGTCGGCTTCGCAGGCACCGAGGATTTCCGTGAAGCGTTCCGGACGGCGCAGCGCATCGCAGCGTTCGAGAATCTTCACGCGCGTTTCGGGGCGCAGTTCAGAGACCTTGTAGATGTCGCCGTGGTAGCGCGCCACCAGCCGGGCGACATCGCGGCAATCGGCCGGCACGCGCAGGCGCGCGCACAGCGGATCGAGCAGTGCGACGCTGCGCTGCTCGTGGCCGATGTGGCGCGGCAGGACGTGTGCCGGCGTCGTGCCCTTGCCAAGATCGTGGGTCAGGGCAGCGAAGCGCGCCGGCAGCGACAAGCCGAGCCGGGCCGCCATGTCGACCACCATCATCACGTGCACGCCGGTATCGATTTCCGGATGGTAATCGGCGCGCTGCGGCACGCCCCAGAGACGATCGAGTTCGGGCAGCAGCTTCGCCAGCGCACCGCAGGCGCGCAGCACCGCGAACATGCGCGAGGGCACCGCCTCCATCAGGCCGCGCGCCAGTTCCTGCCAGACGCGTTCGGCCACCAGCGCATCGACTTCGCCGTTATCGACCATCTTTTGCATCAGGGCGACGGTCTCGGGGGCGACCGTGAAGTCGGCGAAACGCGCCGCGAAGCGGCCGATGCGCAGGATGCGCACGGGATCCTCGGCGAAGGCGGGCGACACATGCCGCAGCACCTTCCGTTCGAGGTCGGCACGTCCGCCATAGGGATCGAACAGGTGCCCTTCTTCATCCCGCGCCATCGCATTGATGGTCAGGTCGCGGCGGGCGAGATCCTCTTCCAGCGTGACGTCCGGCGCGGCGTGGAAAGTGAAGCCATGGTAACCGGGAGCGCTTTTGCGCTCGGTACGTGCCAGTGCATATTCCTCATGGGTCTCGGGATGCAGGAAGACCGGGAAATCACGCCCCACCGGCCTGAAGCCGCAGGCACGCATGGCATCGGGCGTCGCGCCCACCACCACCCAGTCGCGATCCTGCACCGGCCGGCCGAGTAACTCGTCGCGAATCGCGCCGCCCACGCAGTAGATACGAAGTGTAGTATCCATTGGTGGATACTACATCAGCGAATTGGATGGATAACGGCCGTCTCGCCGACGCCGACCTTCTCGGTGGTTGAAAATTCTTGTTGCAGCAATTCCAGTGTGGTCACGAGTTGGGCGGACGATGCCCTCAACTCTTCCTCCATCAAGTTCATGGCCAGATCCAAGCGGTTTTGCTCCAGCAAGCTGACGATACGGTGCGTCGTGGCATGAAACTCTTGATGCAAGACCACCGCCCTTGCAGCAATCGGGCTTGCCGCACCAAGCTTGGCGAGTTCTGAAAACCACGGTCCGAGCGGACATGTCGTGGCATCGACGCTCGCCAGATTCTTCAGTGCTTCGCCATGAATGCCCTCAAAGGCATTCCTGAAGATTTCGCACCAGCCGAGGTGGGTAGCGATGGCCTCATCGAAATCGGCATCGCTCATTGCTGCCCCTTGGCTATCAGCAATGCCAGCAATTCATTTTCCGGCATCGGTTTGCCGAACAAAAAGCCCTGCACATGATGGCAACCGATATCCTTGAGGCAGGCGGCCTGTTCGCTGTTCTCGACGCCGCCCGCCGCCATTTTCATGTCCAGCCCGTTGGCCAGTTCGAGGATCGCGCGCGCAAAGGAATTGCGGTAACGGTCCGTATGAATGTCGCTGACGAATTTGCGGTCCACCTTGACGGTGTCGAAGGGAAACTGCTTGAGCGACGCCAGGCTGGCCTGTTCGTCGCCGAAATTGTCGAGTGTCATGGTAACGCCGGTCTGCGTCAGCCGTTGCATCGCGCCGCTGGCCCGCTGCGGGTCGCGCAAGCTCGTGGCCGCGATTTCCAGTTGCAGATGCTCCGCCCCGACCCCGCTGGCGGAAAGCGTGGCGGCAACTGTCGCGGCGAAATCGCTGCGGGCGATCTGTTGCGGCGACACATTGATCGCCATCGAAAAATCACCATGACCACGGGCATGGATCTGCTGCAGCACCCGGCAAGCTTCGCGCAACACCCAGTCGCCAAGGGAAACGATCAGACCGCTGTTTTCGGCGATCGGCATGAACTCTTGCGGAGACACCGGCCCGTTGCCCGGGCGCATCCAGCGCAACAAGGCTTCGGCACCGACGATGCGCTGGTCGGCGAGGGCGTAGCGGGGCTGGAACCATAGTTCGAACTCGCCGCAATCGAGCGCCTGCCGCAGTTGCTGTTCCAGCGCCCGGCGATCGTCGCTGGCTCGTTCCAGCGCCGGTTCGTGGAAGCAGACCCGCTGCCCGCCTTCGGCCTTGGCGCGATACATCGCCGCATCGGCCGCGGCCACCAGCGCCTCGATGTTGTCGGCATCGGCGGGAAACAGGCTGATGCCGACGCTAGCGCCCACTGCATGGGCCGTGCCGTCGATGACGATCGGCGCATCAAAAACCGCCAGCACCTTGCGGCCGAGCGCCAATGCCGCCGGCTGGTTGGCAAGATCGGGCGCCAGGGCGACGAACTCATCGCCACCGAAGCGCGCCAGGATGTCGTTGTTGCGGATAACGCCGGTCAGGCGACGGGCCACTTCCTGCAACACGCGGTCGCCGCATTCATGGCCCTGCGTGTCGTTGATCGGTTTAAAGCGGTCGAGATCGATGAACAGGCACGCAAACATGCCGCCATGACGTTGTGTCCGCGCAATTTCCCGCAATGCCTGTTCGCGAAACAGCGAACGATTCGCCAGGCCCGTCAGGACATCATGCTGCGCATCGTGACGGATGCGTTCATTTTCGAGGAAGCGCTCGGTGATGTCGGCCAGTACGCCGACAAAGCGCGCGCCCAGCGGCATGCCGGCGGGCAGCCGGCGGATATCCAGCCAGGCCAGGTATAGTTGTCCGTTCTTGTGGCGGTTCCAGATCTCCCCACTCCAGTAGCCCTTGTGTGTCAGGTCGGCATGCATGGCGTGGTAGAAGGACGAGCGATGCTGCCCGGAATGCGTTATTTGCGGCGTCAGGCCGATCGCCTCGTCGGCGGTGTAGCCGGTAATGCGGGTGAAGGCGGGGTTCACACGCAGGATCACATGATTTTCGTCGGTGACGACCAGCCCGTATTGCAGGGTGTCCATCACGTGTGCAGCCAACGACAGCCAGTCCATCACCGCAGCGTGCGCCTCGCTCAAGCCACGATTGTCGGCGCCGATATTGCGCCGCAGGACGTTGCCCAGTTCAACGCGGTTGACCACGCCGCACTTGCGGAAGATGCGCCCCAGATGAGTGCGAACGGTCCAGTAGCTGATACCGAGTTGACGCGCGATGTCCTTGTCCGTATAGCCGACGCCGACCAAGCCGCAGATCAGCTGCTCACGTTCCGACAGGCCGAAGAGCTCGGCACCGCAGAGCATGGCATTTTCAGCCGCATCATCACGACTCGGGACAGCCGTCGACTGCAGCAGGCGCGCCGCCTGGAAGCGCAATTCGGCTTCAATGACCGGCTTGTCAAGATACAGGTTTGCGCCGGACCGCAGCGCCTCGATACGCCGCGCATCATCGGCAAAACCCGAAATGGCAATGATCGGTGCAACTGCAGACTTGCCGTCCGAATGGCGCAGCAGGCGGATGAAACTGTTGCCGGACTTGCCCTCGCCGAGCACCAGATCGGTGATCACGATATCGAAAGCGGTCGTAAGTGCAGCCGCGAGGGCATCCGGCTTGTCCTGGAACAGGCTGACCCGCAACCCCATGTCGCCGAGGATCGCCCCGATGTACTGTCCGACCGCGTGGTCGTCGTCGAGTACCAGCGCATGTTTGCCGCCGACCTTCGTCTTGTCGGTATCGGTGCGTGAAAAGGTTTCCAGGTAGGCCTGGAAGGCGGTCAGATCATCCTTCTGGAAGATCTCGGTGACACCGGCTTCGATGGCACGCGTCACCAAGGCGCTGTCCGACTGTGCGGCAAGCATGACGACCGGCAGCGTTTCCGTTTGCGGTGAAGCACGCAACCAGGCCACCACCTGTTCGAAATCACCGCCCGGCAGTACGGCAGCCGTGGTGATCAGGTCGGGAATCGTCTGGCCGATGGCGGACTGGGCGGCCGCCAGATCGGCACAAGCCACGATCTGCCAACCCGTTTCCTGCGCCAATTGCACGATGACCTGGCGCAAGGCCAGTGACGGTTCAATGCAACAGAGGGTCGGTTTCATCGGGGCATGAACAGCAAGAGGCATTCTTTGCACTAAAGTAGTGCATTGTCTGTTGTCCCGGATGCGGTGACAAGTCGCTACAACAAGCTACACGCAAGAAATAGGTTTTTGCCGTCCCGCCGGCGCCGATTTTTTCAGCAGCTGAGATACCCCGGCGCGATCGCCTCCAGCGGCGCGGCCTTGAGGCCGAAGGGCAGCGTACAGCCGGCCGGGCAGACATTCGGCTTTTGCATCGAGCGCACGTTGTCGCGCGTCATCGGGCCGTTGGGCAGCAATTCCATCATGAACGCCTGCAGATAGGCCAGCGGCAGCGGCAGGCCGACGATCGGGCGCGGATGGCCGCTCACTTGGCCAGCGTAGGCAACGAGTTCGCGCAGCGAGTATTCGCGCGGACCGCACAGCGGGTAGGTATGCCCCGCGCTTTCGGACCGGTCGATGCTCTTGACCACCGCGCTGACGACATCCTCGATCCACACCGGCTGGAAGCGAGCTTCCGGGCAGGCCAGCGGGACCAGCGGCACCAGTTTCAGCAGGCCGGCGAACAGCGTCAGGAAGGAATCGCCGCGGCCGAAGATGACCGAGGGCTGGAAAATCGTCGCCGCGGGAAAGACGGCACGCAGCGCCTCCTCGCCGGTGGCCTTGGTGCGCAGGTATTCCGAAGGCGCATCTGCCGCCGCACCGAGACTGGAAATGTGGATCAGGCGCGGCACGCCGGCCGCCTGGGCCGCACGCGCGATTTTCGCCGGCAGTTCGGCATGACCGCGCTGGAAGTTGCCCTTGAGCATGCCGACCAGGCTGATGACGACATCCTGCCCGGCCATCAGCCGCGCCAGCGTCGCCGCGTCATGTACGTCCGCTGCGAGGATGCGGGCGGTCGGCAGCAGCGCGAGATGGCGCACGCGTTCGGGGCGGCGCGTCGGCAGGGTGACGAAAAAGTCGGCGCCGGCGAGACGGCGGGCGAGCGCACCGCCGACGAACCCGGTGCCGCCAATCAACAGAACATTTCTCATGGCAGGCTTTCTGCAGTGGTGTCGCCGAAGCCGCGCGGGCGAATCGAGCCCAGCCAGACCGTCAGCGCAGGCGCACGCCCATCGAGCAGCGCGGCGTAGTGGATGGTGTTCGCCATCACCTTCTTCACATAGTCGCGGGTCTCGTTGAAGGGGATGGTCTCCGCATAGATGGCGCCTTCGAGGGGCTGTTCGGCGCGCCAGCGCCGCGCCCGGCCCGGCCCGGCGTTGTAGGCGGCGGACGCCAGCACGGGATGGTCGTCGAGCCCGTCGAGCACCATGCGCAGATAGTTCGTGCCCAGCGTGACGTTGGTGTCCATGTCGGTCACCCGGCGCGAATGGTAGTGCTCCATGCCGATCTTGCGCGCCACCCAGCGGGCCGTCGCCGGCATCAGCTGCATCAGGCCGCTGGCCCCGGCACTCGAACGCGCATCCATGATGAAACGGCTTTCCTGACGCATCAGGCCATACACCCAGGCAGGGTCGAGACCGACCTCGCGGGCACGCGGCGCTACCTGGGCATAGAACGGCCGCGGGTAGCGCTGCTCGAAATCGTGCTCCGCCTGGGTGCGGTCCGAGGTGTTGATGAGGCGGTCGATGACGTCGTGGCGACGGGCCAGTTCGGCAGCGGCGAGCAATTCGCGATCACTCATGCCGGGCAGCGACCAGAACCATTCGCGCACGCCATCGGTGCGCAAATCGGCACGAATCAGGGCGAGCCCGCGCACGAGGCCCGGATGCGCGGCAGCGCGGGCGACCTCCTCGTCCGTCGGCGGCACGGCACGGGCAGGCAGCCGATAGGCCTCGCCCAGCGCTTCGATGGCGAGGATGCCGTAAAAATTCGGCTGGCCGGCGATGCCCAGGTAGAGACCGCGCGCCGCTTCGCTATCCCCTTGTGCGGCGAGTGCACGGCCCCGCCAGTAACGCCACTCGGGCAGCGCGGCCGTAGCCGCCGGCAACGCATCGATGGCAAGCGCCACCGCCGGCCAGTCACCGCGGCGCAGGGCGGCACGGATGCGCCAGGCGGCCTGTTCTTCATCGAAACGCGCACCGAGAGCGGCCGCCCGCTCGAACCAGTCGCCGGCCTCGGGCTGGTGACCAAGCGCCGCGCGCAAGGCCAGCCGCGACCAGACGAACGCGCGTTCCGCGTCGGCAAACTGTGCTTCGATATCCTTCCAGCGGGCGGCGGCCACGCGCGTATCGCTCTTCGCCATGCGCAGAACGGCGAACATCGCGAGCTCGCGCTGGCTGCGCCGGGCCGCAAAATTCTCCGGCAGCTTCGCCAGATAACGTGCCGGATGATCGGCAACCGTTTCGACGCTGCGCCAGGCCGGCGCGGTCTGCGACGGCAGCCAGCCGGCCAGCGTGCGCGCTTCCTTGAGCCGGCCCTGGGCCAGCTGACCGCGCAAACGCTGCCAGATCGCTTCCGCCGGCAGTTCGCCCGACTGGGCCAGCCGTTCCATGGGCGGCAGGCAGGCCGCCGCCAGCGGTCCCGGAGCGTCGAGCAGTTCGCGCGCCGCCCCGGCGGCTTCAGGTTCGCCCAGGTGCACGCGGGCATCGAGCCCGAGACACACGGCTTCGGCATCCGGCTTGATCAATGCGGCAAACTGCTGCCGCGCCTGCGCCCACTCGCGCTTGCCGACCAACCATTTCAGCCAGAGCGCCCGCGTCTTTTCCGCCAGGTAGCTGCCCGCATGGCGTTCGACGAACTCCGCGATGCCGTCGTCCGATCCTGCGCCGAGCTGCAGGTTGAAGCGAAAATGCTCGGCCCACGGCTGGAGCGGGTGTGCCTCCAGATCGGCATAGGCACGTTCGAAGCGGACCCGGTCACCTTTGGCGAACGCCTCCCGCGCGGCCTGAAATGCGGCATCCTCGCGCTCGCCCGCGAACGCCATCACTGGGATCAGGACGAAAAGAGAGAAGCCGGCAAAACGTTGCACTGGCTGCAGGAGGGGCGATTTGGCTATCATCGTTTCAGATTAGCACAGGCCCTCCAGGACTCCATGAGCGATCAACCCGCAGAAGCCGCCACTATTATCGGCATTCACCACACTACCGATTTTGCTGTCTGGCGGGCTGCCTTGCGCCGCGAAAAAATCGCGGCCCGCCAGGCCCTCGACCCCGACACGCATCGGCAGGCGAGCCGACTCATTCTGGATAACCTCGGGCAGTTCCTGGCCGCGCGCCCGGCAGGCACCATCGCCTTCTGCTGGCCGATCCGCGCCGAGGTCGACTGCCGGCCATTGGTCGGTCGGCTGCTCGCTGCCGGCTGGCAGGCCGCCATGCCCACGGTGGTGCAGGCGGATACACCGATGGAATTCCGCACCTGGTGGCCGGATGCGCCGATGCAAGCCGATCCATACGGCATCCCGATTCCCGCCACGCCAGCCGTGCCCGCGCCGGACGTGCTGCTCCTGCCGCTGGTCGCCTGCGATGCCGCCGGCTACCGGCTCGGTTACGGCGGTGGCTATTTCGATCGCACCCTGGCGAGTTGCCAACCCCGCCCGCTGGCGATCGGTATCGGCTTCGAACTGTGCAGGGTGGACAGCATCCATCCGGAAGCACACGATATTCCGATCGACGTTTTGGTGACAGAGAATTCAATAGAATCATATGGATAATACTTTTATCTAATGTTTTCATTGAATTTACCGTTAAACCAAAGTGCAATGAGACCCTACAAGCATGGATACCGATGACCGTCTGCCGCTGATCACGATTCAGCCTGCTGTCGACTTCAACAGCAAATGGGTGGCATTGCTGCTGGACAGCACTGCACCGCTCGACGGCGTGGCCCTGAAAGCGCTGCTGGCCGAGCCGGGGATTGCGGACATCCTCGCTGCCCTGCCCTGCGTCGCGGCCGTCGTCCCGGACACCGTGGACCCGGCCTGCGCCAGCGACCTGCCGCCGGGCCGCCTGATCCTGCGCATTCCCGTCGCGACAGCGGCCGACGTCGCCGCACATGAACACCTCGCCCGTCTTCAGGACGCCGGCTTCGGCCTGATGGCGGCCGGTTTTCCCGCCGCCGGCGCCAGTCTGTTTCCGGGCATCCATGCCCTGGCCGTGACCTGCCCGGGACATGCCATGCCGGTCGGCTTCGGCGACTGGCTGCGCCAGTTGCCCGGCCCCCATCTCGCGCTCGGCACGAGCGAGCATGTCTGCCCCGGCTTCTGCAAGTTCCACTGGCTGGCCGGCCACCAACCCGGCCAGCATCCGATCCAGGCGAGCAAGGACCCGACCACGCGTAACCTGCTGCTGCGCCTGCTCGCCCTCGTCATGCAGGATGCGGATGCCGACGAACTCGAAACGCTGATCCGGCGCGATACGAACCTGTCCTACCACCTGCTCAGGCTGGTCAATTCGGTAGCCTTTGCGCCGGCACGCAAGATCGACAGCTTCGCCCAGGCCATCGCCCTGCTGGGCCGCCGTCAGCTGCAGCGCTGGCTGCAGCTGCTGCTCTACGTACGTCCGCAGGGCAGCACTTCGGCCAGCCCGCTGCTCCCCAGGGCCGCCCTGCGGGCCGGCCTGATGGAGGCACTCGCCCGGCAGTCCGGCCAGTCGCCGGAGGCCCAGGAACACGCCTTCATGACCGGCATGTTCTCCCTGCTGGATGCCCTGCTGGGCATGCCGCTGGCGCAGATCATCGCCCCGCTCAACCTGCCCGACGAAGTCGCCGCGGCACTCACTCTGGGTGCCGGTACGCCGGGCCGCGCACTGTCAGCTGTCGTGGCCGGCGAGTGCGGCGACTGCGCCGCTCTTGAACCCGCCCTCGCCGCCGCCGGAATCACCGGTACGGAGTGGGCCCGGGCCTTGCTGCAGGCCGCCCGCTGGGCGGTACTGGTCAGCCAGGAAGCCTGATGACGGCCCACGATCTCAGCGAAGGCCGGCGCCTGTGCGACCTCGCGCGCGGCACCCCGGGTGCATGCCGGCTGGCCGAGAAGATGCAGATCCTCGACCAGATCCACGAGTCGGTCATCACCATGGATCTGGGCGGCTACATCACCGGCTGGAACAGGAGCGCCGAGCAGCTGTTCGGCTACAGCGCCGACGAAGCCATCGGCAAACACATCCTGTTCCTCTATGCCGACCCGGACGCCGATGACGACAGCGAGGGCTTCCAGGATGCCTTCCTCGAACACGGCGGGCGGGAACTGGAAGTCCGCCGCCGGCGCAAGTCCGGCGAGATCTTCTGGGCAAGCCTGCAGCTCTCGCTGCTGCGTGACGAACTGGGCGAACCGTCCGGTCTGATCGGCTACCTCTCCGACATCACCACGCGCATCGAAAACGAAAAAACGATGCGCCTGCAATCGCGCATCTTCGAGCACAGCGACGAAAGCATCCTGATCACCGACGCCCAGCGGCGCATCCTGTCGGTCAACCCCGCCTTCACCGAGATCACCGGCTACACAGAACGCGAGGTGATCGGCCGCACGCAATCGCTGCTGCGTTCCGACCGCCATCCGGCCAAGTTCTACGAAGACATCTGGACACGTGTCGAGCAGGACGGCAGCTGGCACGGCGAAGTCTGGTCGCGGCGCAAGAGCGGCGAGGAGTTTCCCGGCTGGGCCTCGATCAGCCTGGTACGCAACCGCGACGGCCAGATCAGCAACTATTTCTCGATCTTCACCGACATCACCGAGCGCAAGAAGGCCGAAGAGCGCATCCACTACCTCGCCTACTACGACGGCCTGACCGGGCTGCCGAACCGCGCAATGCTCTACAAGCTGATCGACCAGGCGCTGATCGAGGCACGCCGCAACCGCCTGCATGGCGCGATCCTGTTCGTCGACCTCAACCGCTTCAAGCCGATCAACGACACCCTCGGCCATGCCATCGGCGACCAGCTGCTGCAAAAGGTCGCCGAGCGCCTGCGCGCATCGGTCCGCAGCGAAGACGTGGTGGCGCGGCTCGGCGGGGACGAATTCATCATCGCGCTGTTCGACATCACGCGCCGCGAGCATGCCGCCGTGGTCGCCCAGAAGGTACTGGCGGCCCTCGACCCGCCCTTCCACGTCGAGGCCTACGAGTTCAAGATCGGGGCGGCGATCGGCATCAGCGTCTACCCGCGCGATGGATTCGACACCGAAACGCTGCTGCGCATGGCCGACATCGCGATGTACCGGGCCAAGAAAGGCGGCGAAGACGGCTACACCTACTACAGCCATGAAATGAACCAGCGCGCGCTCGACCACTTGAAGATCGAGACCGACCTGCGCCATGCCCTCGACCACCACGAGCTGCTGCTGCACTACCAGCCCAAGGTCGATATGGAGACCGGTGCCATCGTCGGTGCCGAGGCGCTGGTGCGCTGGCGCCATCCGGAGCGCGGGATGGTGCCGCCCGCCGAATTCGTGCCGATCGCCGAGGAATCGGGCCTGATCGTGCGGCTGTCCGCCTGGGTGCTCGATGCGGCATTGCGCCAGGCGCGCGTGTGGCGCGATGCGGGCCTGCCGCCGACCAAGATCGCCGTCAATCTGTCGGCGCGCGATTTTTCGCCCAGCCTCGCCGTGCGCGTCCAGGCCCTGCTGACCAGCCACGACGTGCCACCGGAATGGCTGGAGCTCGAAATCACGGAAGGCATGCTGACCCACAGCAGCGACGACGTGATCGCGATGATGGATTCGCTGACCGCCCTGGGCGTCACCCTCGCCCTCGACGACTTTGGTACCGGCTATTCCAGCCTCGCCTACCTGAAACGCTTTCCGATCGACACGCTGAAGATCGACCAGTCCTTCGTGCGCGGCATCCCGCATGACGGCAACGACTGCGCGATCGCCGGCGCCATCGTCAGCATGGCGCAACGTCTTGGCCACCGCGTGATCGCAGAAGGCGTCGAGACGATGGCGCAGTTCGCCTTTCTCAAGAGCCTCGGTTGCCAGGGCATCCAGGGCTATCTGTTCTCCCAGCCCGTACCGCCAGACAAGTTCGAGGCCCTGCTGCGCAGCGGCCGGCGGCTTTTTGCCGGCTGAAGGGCTGAAGTGCGCCGTCCCGCCGGCGCCGACTTTCTACAGGAAGGTTTCCACCGCGCGCGTCATGCGCTCCAGTGCCGTGTCGAGCAGCGCGCGCGGCGTGCCGAAATTGAGCCGCACGAACCGCGCATAGGCCGTCCCCGGCCCGAAGGCGGACCCCTCGGACAGCCCGACGCCGGCCCGCTCGAACCATGCGGCCGGATGTTCGAGGCCGAGTTCGCGGCAATCGATCCAGGCGAGGAAACCAGCTTCCACCCGGGTCATCGTCAGGGCGGGCAAGGCCTCGATGCCCCGCTCGACACGCGCCGCGTTGGCCTTGAGGACGTCCAGCAATTGGCGCCGCCATTCTCCGCCATGACGGTAGGCCGCTTCGCAGGCCGCCAGCCCCAGCACATTCACATGCGGCACGATGCCATGCAGGGCGGCCAGGAAGCGCCTGCGCAGGGCGGCATCGGGAATGACGGCGAACGCACAGCCGAGGCCGGCAATGTTGAAGGTCTTCGAGGGTGCCATCAGGGTGATCGTCCGCGCCGCGATTTCCGGCGACAGCGTCGCGAAGGGGCGGTGCCGGCCGCCATGGTGGCCACTGAGCGTCAGGTCGCAGTGGATCTCGTCCGAACAGACGACGAGGTCATGCTTTTCGGCCAGCGCCGCGAGTTGCCACAGTTCGTCTTCGCGCCAGGCCCGGCCGACCGGATTGTGCGGATGACAAAGCAGGAACAGTCGCGCGGACTGCATCGCGAGGTTGGCGGCAGCGAAGTCCCAGCCCCAGCCCGATTCGTCTTTCACCAGTGGCATGGTGACGAGGCGCCGCCCCGATTCGACCGGTGCGGACAGGAAGGGCGGATAGACCGGCGTGGCCGTGAATACCCCGTCGCCCGTTTCGCCGACTGCGCGGCAGGCGACATGCAGCCCAGACACCAGCCCCGGCAGCCAGACCAGCCAGTCGGGATCGATCGTCCAGCCGTACTCGCGCGCGCAATGCTCGACGACGCTATCGACCAGCGACGGCCACGGCTGGCCATAACCGAACACGCCGTTGGCGATACGCGCCTGCAGCGCCTCGATCACCGCGGGCGGGGCCGCGAAATCCATGTCGGCCACCCACAGGGCCAGCGTGTCGGTGCCCGCGTACTTCGCCCAGCGCAGCGAATCGGGTGCGCGGACGGGCGTCGTGAAGTCGAATGTGCTCAAACTCAGCCCAGGAACAACCGGTAGGCCGGGTTCTTCGATTCGTCCCAGTGCCGGTAGCCGAGGTTTTTGAGGAAGGCGCGGAATTCCTTCATCTCGCCCGGCGGCACCTGCATGCCGACCAGCACGCGGCCATAGTCGGCGCCATGGTTGCGATAGTGGAACAGGCTGATGTTCCAGCCGGCGCTCATCTTGTCGAGGAAGTTCATCAGTGCGCCCGGGCGCTCCGGGAACTCGAAGCGGTAGAGCAGTTCGTTCCTGACTTGCGGCGCATGGCCGCCCACGAGGTGGCGGATGTGCAGCTTGGCCATCTCGTCGTCGGTCAGGTCGAGCGTCGCGTAGCCATGCTTCTGCAGGCTGTCGACGAGCCTGGTCGCTTCGCCGCGATCCTGCACCTGCAGGCCGACGAAGACATGCGCCTCGCCCGCATCGTGGTAACGATAGTTGAACTCGGTGATGTTGCGCGCACCGATCAGGGCGACGAATTTCTTGTAGCTGCCGGGCTTCTCGGGCAGCGTCACGGCAAGGATCGCCTCGCGCTGCTCGCCGACCTCGGCGCGCTCGGCGACGAACCGGAGTCGATCGAAGTTCATGTTGGCGCCCGACGCCACCGCGACGAGCGTCCGGCCCTTCGCCTTGTGGCGTTTCGCCCATTCCTTGGCGCCGGCCACGGCCAGCGCACCGGCGGGTTCGAGAATCGAGCGCGTGTCCTCGAAGACATCCTTGATGGCGGCGCAGATCGCGTCGGTATCGACCAGCACCATCTCATCGACGTACTGCTTGCAGAGGCGGAAGGTCTCTTCGCCGACCACCTTCACCGCCGCCCCGTCGGCGAACAGGCCGACCGAGTCGAGCCGGACGCGCCGGCCGGCCTTGAGCGAACGGTCCATCGCATCGGCATCCAGCGCCTCGACGCCGACGATCTTCGTCTCCGGCCGCAGGCGCTTGATGTAGGCGGCCACGCCGGAAATCAGGCCGCCGCCGCCGACGCAGCAGAACACCGCGTCGATCGGATCGGGATGCTGGCGCAGGATCTCCATGCCGATGGTGCCCTGGCCGGCGATCACGTCCGGGTCGTCGAAGGGGTGCACGAAGGCGAGTTTCTGCTTCTTTTCCAGCGCCAGCGCATGGGCGTAGGCGGCATCGTAGGAATCGCCGGCCAGCACCACCTCCGCGCCGCGCTTTTTCACGGCATCGACCTTGATCTGCGGCGTCGTGGTGGGCATCACGATCACGGCGCGGATGCCGAGCTTCTGGGCGGACAGCGCGACGCCCTGCGCATGGTTGCCGGCGGAAGCGCAGATGACGCCACGCTTGCGCTGTTGCGGCGTCAGGTGGGCGATCTTGTTGTAGGCGCCGCGCAGCTTGAAGCTGAATACCGGCTGCATGTCCTCGCGCTTGAGGAAAATGTGGTTGCCGCTGCGGGCCGACAGGTTGGGAGCGAGGTCGAGCGGGGTTTCCCCGGCGACGTCGTAGACGCGGGCGTTGAGGATTCTTTCGAGGTAATCCATGGGAAGGCGGACGGGAACGGAGGGAAGGCCGCAAGGGTAACATGCGGCATGGATTTCACGTTCGCGCCGGAAGCCGGTATGGCCGGGCTGTTCCTCGCCCGTTTCCTCGCCGCCACGGTGCTGCCGGTAACGACAACGCAGTAAGATGGCAACCGACGAAACAGCGATAAGGAGTTGCCAATGATCCGCTTTGCCTGGCGCCACGGTCTTGCCTGCGCCGCCACCCTGCTCTGCGCCGCAAGCGCCCTTGCCCAGGGAGCCAAAACCGAGCTGCTGCTCTACTGCGGCATCACCATGGTGCGGCCGATGACCGAGATCGCGCGGCAATTCGAGCAGCAGGAAAATGTGAAGATCACCCTTGCGCAGGGCGGCTCGGAGGATCTCTACCAGTCGGCGAAGAAGAGCGGCGTCGGCGACTGGTACCTGCCGGGCGAACCCACCTATCACGCCAGGCACGTGAAGGAGGGCATGTTCGTCGACTACGTCACCATCGGCTACAACCAGATGGCGCTGGTCGTCAAAAAGGGCAATCCCAAGCAGGTAAAGCCCGATCCGCGCGAACTGCTGCGCAAGGACCTGCTCGTCATCGTCGGCAATGCCGAATCGGGCAGCGTGGGCCAGGAGGCGAAACGCATCCTCGACAGCCTGGGCATTTATCCGCAGGTCGTGCGCCAGGCCGCCTTTCTCGGCTCGGATTCGCGCAGCCTCATGAACGCGATGAAGAAGGACGAGGCCGACGCGACGCTGAGCTGGCGCGCCACCGCATTCTTTCCCGACAACGCCGCCAAGCTCGACGCCGTCGATCTCGATCCCAAGCTGGCGATTCCGCAGGCCCTGCTGCTGATCCAGCTCAAGAGCACGCAGCACGCCGAGATCGGCAAACGCTTCATGGCCTTTGCCGCCGGCGAGGCCGGCCAGGCGATTTTCCGCAAGCATGGTTTCCTCGACAACAAGGCCGTCCCCGCCAGATAAGGTGATGCGATGAATTCCGGCGTGCCGCAACCATCCGGTCAGCCCCATGCCTCGCCGGTTTACTGGCTGCTCGGCGTGGCGATTGCCTGCCTGTTCGCGATCGTCGGCCTCAAGGTGTTTTTCGATAACCTGCAGGAAGAGTTGTCGGCACGTAGCGCCAACGAACGGGCGCGGCTGTTCATCGGCGAGGAGATCGTCAGCGGCATCGCCACCATCGAAAAGCATATTTACCAGATGCATACCGCCACCAATGCGGCGGGCATCCAGCGCGTGACGCGGCGGATCGCGGCGGCCGCGGCGAAATTGCGGCATGACCTGGCGGTGTTGAAGGATGGCGGCAAGGTCCGCCGCGAAGTCCTCCTCAATATCGAGGGGCACGACAACATGCTGCGCGAGGTCGACTACCGGCCCGACCCGCGGGAAGCCGGCTACGTGATGGAGCTGATCGAGATCGGGCCGCTGCTCGACGAGATCGAAACCAAGACGCGCGAACTGGAAGAACGACAGATCTTCGGCCGCACTCAGCAGGAAAACGGCAATCTGGAAAAATTCTTCGCCTGGCACGGCGAGCTGGACGTATTCCTCAAGCACATCCCGCCGTTTTTCGCCCGGCTCAACGAAAACGCCAATCGCCTCTTCTTCGACAGCAGCGAACGCCTCAACCAGGTCGAGACCGAAATGGCGCTCCAGCGCGTGCACCTCAAACGGGTCGAAGTCGGCCTGATCGTCCTGGTCGTCGTGGCGGCCGGCCTGTTCGGCATGCTCTTCATCCGGCGCATCGATGCCGTCAATCGACGGCTGGCGGCGGCCCGCGATGCCATGCAGCAAGCCAAAGAGGAAGCGGAGCGGGCCAGCCGCAGCAAGTCCGAATTCGTTTCGCGCATGAGCCACGAACTGCGCACGCCGCTCAACGCGATCATCGGCTTTGCCGACCTGCTCGAACAGGAGCCGCTGTCGGCCTCGCACAAGCATTATGTGCATTTGATC
>CAYNCH010000008.1:0-18325 GCA_964395815.1 uncultured Methyloversatilis sp. | reverse complement strand
CGGGTCCTCGACGGTGATGATTTTTTTCTCCGGCGAATTCAGCTCGTTCAGCGCCGCGTAGAGCGTGGTCGTCTTGCCGGAACCGGTCGGACCGGTGACGAGCACGATGCCCGAAGGGCGCGAAATGGCGTGGCGGAAGCGTTCCAGTACGCGCGGCGGCATGAAGAGCTTGTCGAGCTGCAGCAGGCCGGTGTTCTGGGCGAGCAGACGCATCACCACCGATTCGCCGTGCTGCGTCGGCATGGTCGAGATCCGCACGTCGACATTGGCGCCGCGCAGCTTGATGTTGAAGCGGCCATCCTGCGGCAGCCGTTTTTCCGAGATATCGAGGCCGGACATCAACTTGAGGCGCAGCACTAGGGCGGTCGAAATCTTGGCGTCGGCTTCCGTCTGGACATGAAGGACGCCGTCGATGCGGAAGCGGATCAGCAGCGACTTTTCCTGCGGCTCGATGTGGATGTCGGAGGCGCGCGTCTTCTGTGCTTCCTCGAACACCGTCTGCAGCAGGCGGACGACCGGCGCGTCTTCCGCCCCCGGCGTGATGCCGAGCACGGCCCCGAATTCGACCGGGATGTCGCCCATCTCGGTGGTCAGGTCCTTCGCCAGGTTGTTGATTTCCTCGGTACGGCGATAGACACGGTCGAGCAGCGGCAGCAACTGGCCTTCGGTGACGACGGCGAGGTCGAGGTCGCGTTTGACGATGCGCGCGATCTCGTCGAAGGCGGTCAGGTCGGTCGGGTCGGACATGCCGACGCGCAGCAACCCGCTCACCTCGTCGAGCACCAGGGCACGGAAGCGGCGCGCCTGGGCTTCGGGCAGCAGCCGGACCAGTTCCGGCTTGGGCTGGAAACTCTTCAGGTCGATGAACTCGGCGCCGAGCTGGCGGGCCAGGGCCTTCGAGATGCCTTCCTCGGTGGCGTAGCCGGCCTCGACAAGCACGCGACCGAGCTTGCGGCCGCTCTTCTTCTGCTCGTCGAGGGCGAGCCTCAGTTGCTCGTCGGTGATCACGTCCTGCTGGACGAGCAGGTCGCCGAGACGGATTTTTTCGGGGCGGGCCATGAAGGGTGTGCGTGCCTGGCTAAACTTCGGAAGCCATAACATGCCACAGGCCACATGTTCCAGATCGTCCTATTTCAGCCGGAAATCCCGCCCAATACCGGCAATGTGATCCGCCTCGCCGCCAATGCCGGCTGCCGGCTGCACCTCGTCGAGCCGCTCGGTTTCGCTATCGACGAGCGTTCACTGCGCCGCGCCGGGCTCGATTACCACGAGTTCGTCGAGATGAAGGTGCATCCCGACTGGGGCGCCTGTGTTGCGGCGCTGGGAGAAACACGCCTGTTCGCTTTCAGCACGAAGGGGACGGTGCGCTTCGACACCGTGGCCTACCGGCCCGGTGACACCTTTGTCTTCGGCCAGGAAACGGCCGGACTGCCGGCGGACATGCTGGCCGCGTTCCCGCCGGAGCAGCGCCTGCGCCTGCCGATGATGCCCGGCAACCGCAGCCTCAATTTATCCAATACGGTCGCCGTGGCGGTATTCACGGCCTGGCGCCAGTTCGATTTTCGCGGCAGCGGGTAAAAGTCGGCGCCGACGGGACGGCTATTCGTGGCGGGGCTCGCGATTCATCAGGCGGTCTACCGCCCCGGCGGCGGTGATCCGTCCGTCCAGCACTTCGCAGACCGTGGCGGTGATCGGCATTTCGATACCGAGTTCGCGCGCACGACCGGCCACTTCGCGGGCCGTCATCACGCCTTCGGCGACATGGCCGAGGTCGCGCTGGATGTCGACCAGTCGCTGCCCGGCCGCCAGCGCAAGGCCGACGCGCCGGTTGCGCGACAAGTCGCCGGTGCACGTGAGGATCAGGTCGCCCATGCCGGCGAGCCCCATGAAGGTTTCGGGACGCGCGCCGAGCGCGACGCCGAAGCGGGTGATCTCGGCGAGGCCGCGCGTCATCAGGGCCGCGCGGGCATTGAGGCCGAGCCCGAGGCCGTCGCAGATGCCGGTGGCGATGGCCATGACGTTCTTCACCGCGCCGCCGACCTCGGCGCCGACGATGTCGTCGTTGGCGTAGAGACGCAGGCGCGGGCCATGCAGTTCGTGCGCCATGCGTTCGGCGAAGGCGTCGTCGGCCGAGGCGACCGTGATGGCGGCGGGCAGGCCGCGCGCCACTTCGTCGGCGAAGCTCGGGCCGGTGAGGGCGCCGCACGTTGCCGCGGGAAGGACCTGGGCGACGGCCTGGTGGGGCAGCAGGCCGGTGCCCGCTTCCAGGCCCTTGCAGACCCAGAGGAAAGGAACGCCCGGCTGTGCTGCGGCCAGGCGCGCGGCCGTCGTGCGCAAACCGGCCATCGGCGTGGCGATCAGGGCGAGATCGGCGATCGCGATCGCGGCATCGAGATCGGCGCTGACGGCCAGCGCCTCAGGGAAGGGGTGGCCGCTGAGAAATTGCCGGTTTTCGCGATCGGCACGCATCGTGTCGGCATGCTCGGCCTGCCAGGTCCACAGGGTCACGGCGTGACGGCCGGCAAAACCGAGCGCCAGTGCGGTGCCCCAGGCGCCGGCGCCGAGCACCGCGATCCGCATGGTTAAAAGCCCCAGACCTGGCCGACCTTGACGAAGCCCTGCTGGCCGTCGCGGTGGCGGACTTTCAGCCAGCCGACTGGCGTATCGTTACCCGGTTCAAGCAGTTCGAGCAGGACATCGGGTGCGGCTTCGAAGGCGACGTCCGCAGAGTCGTTCGCCTGGATGCGGATTTGCGCCATTTCAGTACGTACCTGCAGCATGCGCTTCTCGGCGGTGAGCAGGCGGCGCTCGATCCAGGCCAGATCACCCTGCCGGTCGCGTACCTTGACCCAGGTATCGAGGGTCACGATCGCCTCGACCGGCGTACCGGCGGCGATCACGAACAGCGGTTTCGCCTTCTGCGAGGGTGCGTCGTAGAGCACCGTCGTTTCCGCGACCGAACGATAGTCGAGCGCCGCCGCGGCACCCGAAAGCAGCAGCAGGGCGACGGCGGACCAGCGCATTACTGGATCGGTACCTCATGCGGGCCGCTGGCGGCCTGCTGGGCTTGCTGCATGAGGCGCTCGCGGTAGATCGACTCAAAATTTACCGGGGCGAGCAGCACGGGCGGGAAGCCGGCGCGGGTTACGGCGTCCGAAACGGTTTCGCGCGCATAGGGGAACAGGATGTTGGGGCAGGCGACCGCGATGATCGGCTCCAGTTCTTCGTCCGGGACGTTGCGGACCTGGAAGATGCCGGCCTGGGAGGCTTCGACGAGAAACTGGGTCTTCTCGCCGATCTTGGCGGTCACCGTCAGGGTCAGCACGACGTTGAAGATGCCGTCGCCGACGGCTTCGGCGCCGGTTTGCATCTGCAGGCTGATTTGGGCCGAGTCGCGTTCCAGATAGCACTGGGGGGCGTTCGGCACCTCGAGCGACAGGTCCTTGACGTAGATTTTCTCGATGGTGAAGACGGGCGTGTTGTCCTGCTGTTCGCTCATGATGATCCTGACGTTGGCAATGTAAAAAGAGCGGGGATTCTAGCGCGCCACCGCGGCGGGGCGGTCAGCCTGCCAGCAGGGCGTCGAGTTTGCCCTGGCGCTCCAGTTCGTGCAGGTCGTCGCAGCCGCCGACATGCACGGTGCCAAGGAAGATCTGCGGCACGGTGCGGGCGCCGGGCACGCGCGCTTCCATTTCCTGGCGCTTCGCGGGCTCCGCGTCGACCATGATTTTCTCGATATCCGTGACACCCTTCCGGCGCAGCAGCTGCTCGGCACGGACGCAATAGGGACAAACAGCAGTGGCGTACATCTGGACCTTGACCATGGGAACTCCTTATTTCTTCGTGATCGGCAGACCGGCGTCCTTCCAGGCATGGATGCCGCCGGCCAGGTTGTGAACATTCTGGAAGCCGGCCTTCTTCAGGGTGCCGCAACCGGACCCCGAGCGGTTGCCCGTGGCGCAGACGAGGATCACCGGCTTGTCCTTGAACTTCTCGATTTCCGACAGGTGGCTGGACAGGTGCCCGAGTGCGATATGGCGCGAATTGGGGATGTGCCCGCCCGACCACTCGGCGGTTTCGCGCACATCGACGACGACCGCATCCTCGCGGTTGATCAGCAGCGTAGCTTCATTGACGGAGATGTTGTGACCGCCGCTGCCGTTGAACATCTGCCATAACAGCATGCCGCCGCTGACGGCGGCGAGGCCGACCCACATCAAGTTTTGCTGGATGAATTCCATTCCCTGTCCCGTACGATTGTTGCGAAGCTGCCAGTTTACAGGCAGAAGGCGGCTTGGCTTGCTAACCCGAACTTGGCACGCTGCAGAATACTTCGCGCATCATCACGATCAATTGCAGGGTACGCTGGTCGGCAACGCGGTAATAAACGCGATTCGCATCCTTGCGGGTGGTCAGCACGCCCTTGTCGCGGAGGATGGCAAGATGCTGCGAGATATTGCTCTGGGAGGTGCCGACGATATCGACGATGTCCTGCACGCAGACCTCCTGGTCGCCGACCACGCAGAGAATTTTCAGACGCAGGGGATGGGATATCGCCTTCAGCGCACGGGCGGCTATTTCGACGTGCTCTTCGTGCTGCATCATGTCGGTAATCGGGCTAATCATGGCGTGGCCTATCGGCGGTCGGGTCGGGTGATGCAAAAGAATATTATAAGATTCTGCTATACGTGCCTTCAATCATGCATCCATTTTTTCAGCGGATGAGTGGCCGGCGTGTACTCGTCGGGCTGTTCGTTGCTTTTTTTCTGCCGGCGCCGGCTCCGGCGGCCGGCGAGCGCGAACAGGCGCGGCTGGCATCCGTGCGCGAGCAGCGGGCCGCCGCCGAGCGCCAGCTCAAGGAGAGTGAAAGCGCACGGACGGCGACGGTCGACCAGTTGCGTGATACCGAAAAGGCCATCTCGGCGACCGGGCGCAAATTGCATGCCTTGAAGGCGGAGAGAGAAGAGGTTCACCGGGAACTGGCTGCCCGGGAGGCCGAGTATCGCCGCCTCGACAGCCAGACCGCCGCACGGCAAAGCCAGCTGGCCCGCCTTCTGCGTCACCAGTTCCAGCCGCGTGAGGCGGATGCGCTGGCGATTCTCTTGTCTGGCGGCGATCCGAATGCCAACGCGCGGGATCGTCACTTTCTCGTCCTGTTGTCGCAGGCGAAGGCCGAGCTGATTGACGGTTTGCGCCGTGATGCGGTGGAAACGCGCCGGCTGGCGGCTGCCGTGCAGCGTCAGGAGGAAAGGCTCGCCGACCTGGCGCAGCGCGAGGAGCAGGAGCGGGCCACCTTGCGCCAGCGCCAGCAGGATCGGCAGGTGATGCTGGCCCAGGTGTCGCGCCAGATCAGGCAGCAGCGCCGCGAGATCGATGCTCTCAAAAAGAACGAGCAGCAACTGACCAATCTCGTCGCCTCGCTGGCCCGGCGTGCCGCCAAACCCAAACCTAAACCCAAGGCCGGAGTGGGCGTGCGCGGCAAGGCTGCGGCGGTCCACGAGCCGGGAAACCTGGCGGCCGCCAGCGGCGCCTTCGCGAGCTTGCGCGGCAAGCTGGCCAGCCCGGTGCCGGGGGTGGTTGCGGGGCGCTACGGCGCGCAGCGCGAGGATGGCGAATCGGTGTGGAAGGGCTTGTTCATCCGCGCTGACGAGGGCACCGAGGTACGTGCCGTCGCTGCCGGCCAGGTCGTGTTCGCCGACTGGCTGCGCGGCTACGGCAACCTGCTGATCATCGATCACGACGATGACTTCCTGTCGGTCTATGGCAACAACCAGAGCCTGCTGGCGGATGTCGGCCAGAAAGTCGGCGCTGGCGCGACGGTCGCCACGGTCGGCACGGGGGCAGGGGGGGGGCGGGGCCGGCCGGAATCGGGTTTATACTTTGAACTCAGGTATCAGGGGCGGGCATTCGATCCCGGCAAGTGGCTCGCGGCACGCTGATGCCCCGGCATCGCGCCGACATTTTTCTTGAGGTTTCCCATGCGTAGCAAGTTGCAGCAGATTGGTCTGGTTTTCGTCGGTCTCGTGGCTGGCGTGATGCTCAGCGTCAATTATTCGGCCATCGCCCAGAAGGAAGGCGGCAGTCCGTTGCCGGTCGAGGAGCTGCGCAATTTCGCCGACGTGTTCAATGCCATCAAGCAGGGGTACGTCGAACCGGTCGAGGACAAACAGCTCATCACGCACGCCATCAGCGGCATGCTGGCGAACCTCGATCCGCATTCGGCCTATCTCGATGCCGACGCCTTCAAGGATCTCCAGGTGTCGACGCAGGGCGAGTTCGGCGGTCTCGGCATCGAGGTCGGCATGGAAGATGGCCTGGTCAAGGTCGTCGCGCCGATCGAGGACACGCCCGCCTGGCGGGCCGGCGTCAAGACGGGCGACCTGATTTTCAAGATCGACGACACCCCGGTGAAGGGCATGACCCTCAACGATGCCGTGAAGAAGATGCGCGGCAAGCCGAAGACCTCGATCAGGCTCACCATCCTGCGCAAGAGCGAGACGAAACCGCTGGAAATCACCATCGAGCGCGATGTGATCAAGGTACAGAGCGTCAAGTCCAAACTGGTCGAGCCGGGCTACGGTTACCTGCGTGTCACGCAGTTCCAGGAAGAGACGGCAGCGGACGTCGCCAAGCATCTCGGCAAGCTGTATCAGGACAAGGAAAACCAGGGCGCCGCCCTCAAGGGCCTCGTGCTCGACCTGCGCAACGACCCCGGCGGCCTGCTGCATGCCGCGGTTGGCGTCTCGGCGGCCTTCCTGCCGCAAGGTGTCACGGTTGTCACCACCGATGGCCGAGTCGAGGATGCGAAGCGCAAATACGTCGCCTCCAGCGAGGACTATCTGCGCGGCCACCGCGAGGATTTCATCCGCAAGCTGCCGGAAGACGTGCGTTCAGTGCCCATGATCGTGCTGGTCAACGGCGGTTCGGCGTCGGCTTCGGAGATCGTCGCCGGTGCGCTGCAGGATCACAAGCGGGCGATCGTGATGGGAACGCCGACCTTCGGCAAGGGGTCGGTGCAGTCGGTGCTACCGCTGTCGGCCAAGACGGCCATCAAGCTCACCACGGCGCGTTACTACACGCCGAGCGGCCGGGCGATTCAGGCCAAGGGCATCGAGCCTGACATCGTCGTCGAGGAGTCGGCCAATGGCTCTTCGCGCGAACGCTTGCGCGAGGCCGACCTCGAGCGCCATCTTGGCAACGACAAAGATGGCAAGGAACCCGCGAAGCCGGCAGCCCCGGCCAAAAAGGACAAGCCCGCCAATGGCAAGGAGGGCAAGGAGGGTAAGGAAGGCAAGGAGGGCGAGAAGGACGACATGCATGCCAAGCCCTTCGAGCCCGCGTCCAAGGACGATTACCAGCTCACGCAGGCGCTGAACCTGCTCAAGGCGCTGCATGTCGTGAAAAGATGAACATGACGCCCGAGCGCGCCCGCCAGTTGCGGGACCAGGAGCGCGGCCTGCAGCGGCCGCATTCCCTGGCACCGCAGGCCGGTGCGCGCAAGCATCGCGAAATCCGCCTGTTCAAGCTCAAGCTCTGGCAAGTCGAGGAAGCGCGGGCGCTGCTATCGACACTCCCCGCGCTCGAAGTCGGGCCGGGCACGATGTCGAACGGTATCTCGGTCTGGTACGACATTGCCGACCACTCGATGGAGGCGCTCGAAACGCTGCTCACCGACAAGGGCTTCCATCTCGAAAACACGCTCTACTGCAAGCTGGTGCGCGCGCTCGTCTACTTCACCGAGGAGACGCAGCGCCGCAACCTCGGCCAGCCGGAGCGGCTGATCAAGAAATCTCACGATGTTTATTCGAAGGCGTGGGAGCATCATCCGCACGGCGACCACGACGAAACGCCCCCCGAGTTGCGCGAGTACAAATAAGGTGAGCGTGTGACGGACGAGCAGCTGTTGCGCTACTCGCGTCACATCCTGCTGCCGCAAGTCGGTATCGAGGGGCAGGCGCGGCTGGTCGCCTGCCGCATGCTGGTGCTCGGCGCCGGCGGGCTCGGCTCTCCCGCCGCGCTTTATCTCGCGTCGGCGGGCGCCGGCACGCTGGTGCTGGCGGATGATGACACGGTGGATCTCACCAACCTGCAACGCCAGGTTCTCCATCGCACCGCCGCAATCGGCCGGCCCAAGGTCGCATCGGGTGCGGCGACGCTGGCGGAGCTCAATCCGGAGTGCCGGGTAATCCCGCTGCAAGTGCGGCTGGAGGGCGCGCAACTGGACGAGGAGGTCGCGCTGGCCGACGTCGTCCTCGATTGCTCCGACAACTTCGCGACGCGCCATGCCGTGAATCGCGCCTGCGTCCGGCACGGCAAGCCGCTGGTGTCGGGCGCCGCCGTGCGTTTCGACGGCCAGGTAGCGGTTTTCGACACGCGCCGCGCGGACGCGCCCTGCTACCACTGCCTGTTTCCGGAAGCCGAGGATGTCGAAGAGGTGCGCTGCGCCACCATGGGCGTCTTCGCCCCGCTGGTCGGCATCATCGGCGCCATGCAGGCGGCCGAGGCGCTGAAGCTCGTGATCGGCTGCGGCGAACCGCTTGCCGGCCGCCTGCTGCTGCTCGACGGGCTGGCGATGGCGTGGCGCAGCATCGCCGTGCCGCGCGACCCGGCCTGCCCGGTGTGTTCTAGCCGAGTCTCGCGCGAATAAAAAAGTCGGCGCCGACGGGACGGCGCTCGACGATGTTCAGCCGCACCGCATTGGCCAGTGCCGTCAGTTCGCCGAAATCGGCCATGCCGCGCGCGGCGTCGCCGAGCAGCAGCGGTGCCTGGTAGATCAGCAGTTCGTCCACACAGCCTTCACTGAGCAGGGAACCGTTCAGCTTCAGGCCGGCCTCGACCATCACTTCGTTGATGCCGCGCCGGCCGAGTTCGGCGCATAACGCCGTCAGGTCGACTTTGCCCGCGGCATTGGGCAGGACGAGGAGCTCGGCACCGCGTGCGCGCAGGGCCTGCGCCTGGTCGGGATGCGCCTGCGCGCAGGCGATCAGGCAGCGGCCATCCTCGAGGATGGCCGCTGCGGGCGAGATCTCCAGCCGGCTGTCGACGACCACGCGCAGCGGTTGGCGGGACGTCGCGACATCGCGCACGGTCAGGCGCGGGTTGTCATCGCGCACGGTGCCGATACCCGTCAGCATCGCGCAGCTGCGTGCCCGCCAGGCATGCCCGTCGCGGCGTGCGTCCGGCCCGGTGATCCACTGCGACTGGCCGTTGGCAAGTGCGGTCTTGCCGTCGAGGCTGGTCGCGACCTTGAGCCTGACCCACGGCCGGCCGCGCGTCATGCGCGCGACAAAGCCGATGTTGAGTTCGCGTGCTGCGCTTTCCAGCAGGCCGTGCGCGACCTCGATGCCGGCGGTGCGCAGCCTGTCGAGCCCCTGGCCGCCAACCAGCGGGTTCGGGTCCTGCAGCGCGGCAACCACGCGGCCGACCCGGGCGGCGATCAGCGCATCGGCGCACGGCGGCGTGCGGCCGTGGTGCGAGCAGGGCTCCAGCGTCACATAAGCGGTGCAACCCGCCGTCCCGCCAGGGCCGACTTTTGCCGCCGCAGCGCGCAGGGCGATGACCTCGGCGTGCGGCTCGCCGGCCCGTTCGTGCCAGCCCTCGCCGATGATCGTGCCGTCCTTGACCAGCACGCAGCCGACGCGCGGATTGGGTGTGGTGGTGTTGAGGCCGAGGGCGGCCAGCCGCAGCGCCCGGGCCATGAATGCGTGGTCGGCGGCGCTGAAGCTCATTGCAGATTCATTCGGTAATGGGCAATGGGCAAAAGTCGGCGCTGGCGGGACGGCGCTCAGGATGCCTTGCGGGGTGCGCGCGGGGTACGGGGCCGCTTGACCTCGCGGATCGCATCCGAGAATTCGTCGACGTCGGCGAAGTTGCGATAGACCGAGGCGAAGCGGATGTAGGCGATCTTGTCGAGCTTCTTCAGCTCGCGCATCACCAGTTCGCCGACACGGTCGGACGGCACCTCGCGCTCGGCGAGCTGCACCAGCTTTTCCTCGATGCGGTCGATGGCGCTCTCGATGCTTTCGGTTGTGACCGGACGCTTGCGCAACGCCAGCATCATGCTCGACTTCAGCTTGTCCCGGTCGTAGTCGACGCGGCTGCCGTTCTTCTTGACAACCAGCGGCAACTGCAGTTCGACGCGCTCGTAAGTGGTAAATCGCTTGTCGCAGACGAGGCAGCGCCGCCGCCGCCGGACGGTGTCGCCTTCCTCGTTTTCCCGGGTGTCGACGACCTGGGTGTTGTCCTCGTTGCAGTAAGGACAGCGCATCGCCGCTTAGTTGCCGTAGACCGGGAACTTCTTGCAGAGCGCCGCAACTTCGCCGCGCACGCGTGCGAGCACGGCCTCGTCGCTCGGCGCGTCGAGCACGTCGGCGATCAGGTTGGCGACGGTCTCGGCCTCGATCTCCGTAAACCCGCGGGTAGTCATCGCCGGGGTGCCGATGCGGATGCCGCTGGTCACGAAAGGTTTCTGCGGGTCGTTCGGGATGGAATTCTTGTTTACCGTCAGGTGCGCCTTGCCCAGTGCGGCTTCGGCATCCTTGCCGGTGAGATTCTTCGCCTGCAGATCGACGAGAAACACGTGGCTTTCGGTACGGCCGGAAACGATGCGTAGGCCGCGTTGCTTGAGTACCCTGGCCATCGCCTGGGCGTTCTCGATTACCTGTGCCTGGTAGGCCTTGAACTCGGGCGTCATGGCTTCCTTGAGCGCGGTCGCCTTGGCGGCGATCACATGCATCAGCGGGCCGCCCTGCAAGCCCGGGAAGATGGCGGAGTTGATCGCCTTCTCGTGCGCCGCCTTCATGAGGATCAGGCCGCCGCGCGGACCGCGCAGCGTCTTGTGAGTGGTCGTCGTGACGACGTCGGCATGCGGCACCGGATTCGGATAGACACCGGCGGCGACGAGACCGGCGTAGTGTGCCATGTCGACCATGAAGATCGCGCCGACTTCCTTGGCGATCTTGGCGAAGCGTTCGAAATCGATGCGCAGGGCATAGGCCGAGGCACCGGCGATGATCAGCTTGGGCGTGTGCTCGCGGGCGAGGCGCTCGACCTCGGCGTAATCGATCTCCTCGTTCTGGTCGAGACCATAGGGAACGATGTTGAACCACTTGCCGCTGATGTTGAGCGGCATGCCGTGGGTCAGGTGACCGCCCATCGAGAGGTTCATACCGAGGATCGTGTCGCCCGGCTTGAGGAAGGCGAAGAAGACCGCCTGGTTGGCTTGCGAGCCGGAATTCGGTTGCACGTTGGCCGCTTCGGCGCCGAACAGTTGCTTGGCGCGATCGATGGCGAGTTGTTCGGCGACATCGACGTGCTCGCAACCGCCGTAGTAGCGTTTGCCCGGATAACCCTCGGCGTACTTGTTGGTGAGTTGCGAACCCTGGGCTTCGAGAACGGCGCAGGAAACGTAGTTTTCCGAGGCGATCAGCTCGATGTGATCTTCCTGGCGGCGGTTTTCGTCCTGAATCGCGGCGAACAGTTCGGGGTCGGTCTTGGCGAGGGTATTTTGCTTGCTGAACATGGGCTTATCCCGTCAAAGGGGTGGCAAAGCGCGGATTCTACCGGGGATTAGAGCTCGTCGCGCGCCGTGTCGAGGTGGCCGCGTTCGGCCCAGGAAAGCAGGGTCCAGCCGCCATCGACGACCTCGATCCAGTTGATGCCGCAGTTCGGGATGGCGAAGTCGCGTGGCGTGTCGAGCGGCCGTTTCATGGCCTGCCGATAGACGATATCCAGCACGCCGCCGTGGGTGAACAGCGCCACGGCTTCGCCGGCATGGCGACGCACGATGGCGTCGAAGGTGGCCGAGAGCCGCGCGGCGAGATCCGCCAGGCTTTCGCCTTCGCCCGGCGCAAAATGCGGGTCGCGGGCCTTGTGGCGGGCGTAGTCGGCGGGATGCCGTTCCGCGGCTTCCTCATAGGTCAGCCCCTGGAAGATGCCATAGTGGCGTTCGCGCAAGCCGGGACACAGTTCCAGCGGGGCGTGCGCCAAATGCGCGGTGGCCTCGGCGGTCTGGCGGGCGCGCGTCAGGTCGCTGGTGTAGATCGCGGCGAAACCCTCGTCCTTGAGGGCGTTGCCGGTGGCCCGGGCCTGGGCATGGCCGATGGCCGAGAGCGGCACATCGAGCTGTCCCTGGATGCGTTTGCCGGCGTTCCAGTCGGTCTCGCCGTGGCGGATGAAGCACAGTCGCACGATGGTTGGCCGGCTGTCAGGGCTGGCGTGCCCGCTTGCCGCGCGCGGGCTTTTCCGCCGCGATCGTCTGCCGGTGCATGTAGCTGTTGAACGCGAGCTCGGTGTAGCCCCAGCCCCATGCCTGCGTCTTGAGGAATTGCTCGTATTCGGTGTAGATCCTCTTCCAGCGGGGATTCCGGTCGCCAATTTCCGCATACAGTGCCAGTGCCGCTTTGCGGGCCGCATCCAGGACATTTTCGGGAAAGGCGATGAGACGCGCACCTTCCGCCACCAGGGCCTTGAGGGCAAGCGGATTCTTGAGGTCGTGCTGGCCCTGCACCTCGAGGTGGGTCGCCTTGGCTGCCGCATTGAGCATGGCCTTGTTTTCCGGGGTCAGGGCATCGTAGGCACGCTGATTGATATACAGGGAAAGTTGTGAGCCCCCTTCCCACCAACCGGGATAGGCGTAATAGGGAACGATTCTGTGCAGACCGAGCTGATGGTCGTCATGCGGCCCGGACCATTCGACGGCGTCGATCGTGCCGTCGGTCAGTGCCTGATAGAGCCGCCCGGCGGGGATCGATTGCGGGAGCACGCCGAGCCGTTCGAGCACTTTCGCACCGAGACCCGGGATGCGCATCTTGAGTCCCTTCAGATCCGCCAGGGAGCGGATCGGCTTACGGAACCAGCCGCCCATCTGAGCCCCGGTGTTGCCCAGCGGCAGGCCGACGATGCCCTGGCTGCGGTGGAAGTCGCGGATGAGGCGGAAACCGGGGCCACCGTTTTCGCACATCCAGGCAGTCATCTGGCGGCTGTTCAAACCGAAGGGAAGTGCGGTGTCCAGCGCGAAGGTTTCATCCTGGTCGATGTAGTAGTAGCCCGCCGAGTGACCGCATTCGACATTGCCGCGCCGCACGCCATCGAGAACCCCGTGGGCGGGCATCAGTTCGTCGGCGGGGAAGACGGTGATTTCGAACCTGCCCTTCGATATGTCCTTGAGCGTTCGCGCCAGAATGTCGGCGCCGCTGTAGGTGACAGTCAGGCTGCTGGGAAAACTGGAAGCCAGCCGCCAGCGGGTGGACTGCGTTGCGTGCGCCGCCGGCGCGATGCCGCTGGCGAGAATGCCGGCCAGACCGGCGGTGCCGATGAATCTGCGTCGTTCCATGCAAGCCCTTAGCGATCGTGTAGCCCGGATTGCCCGAAGTACATGCGAAGTACAGGCTTTCCTTGCGGATTTCCACAACAAGGTGGCTAAGCTGCAGCTCTCCCATTAACATGGCGGTCTGTCATGACAACACAAGGTGGCAAGGACAGACGGCCCGTCGGACATATTATGACGCGGCGCTGCCTCTTCCCGGAGGAGAAGTCGATGAATTTCCTGATGCAATTCTCGCGTCTGATCGATGCCATCAGCGAGGCGGTTGGCAAGGTGGCGATCTGGCTGGTCCTGATCGTCGTGCTGATCTCGGCGGGCAATGCCGTGCTCAGATTCGCTTTCGACTGGAGTTCGAACGCCATGCTCGAAACCCAGTGGTATCTGTTTTCGGCGCTCTTTCTGGCCTGTGGCGCATACGTCCTCAAGAAAAACGAGCATATCCGCATCGACGTCATCGCCGGCCGCCTGTCAGAACGGGCGCAGAACTGGATCGACGTCTTCGGCATTCTCGTCTTCCTGCTGCCGATGGCGCTGATGATTGCCTGGCTTTCCTGGCCGACCTTCATGAATGCCTGGAACTCCGGCGAGGTGTCCTCGAATGCGGGAGGCCTGATCCGCTGGCCGGTACGCCTGATGCTGCCGCTCGGGTTTGCCTTGCTGATTTTGCAGGCCTGTTCGGAACTGATCAAACGTATCGCGTTCCTGACGGGGCACGGACCGAATGTGCTGGCGAAGGGCGAAGGCCCCTCAGTAGAACAGGAGCTGGCCGAGATCATCAAGAAGCACCAGGTCGCGCCGGAAGTGGCCGATATCGTCAATATGAACCATGACATGGCCGTGACCAAGGCGGAAGGAGAGCGCAAGTGACCGAATTCCTGATCGCCAACATGGCGCCCATCATCTTCGCCTCGCTGGTCGTGTTCCTGCTGCTGGGCTTTCCCGTGGCGTTCGCCTTGGCCGCCAACGGTGTCATCTTCGGCTGGATCGGCATCGAGCTCGGCCTGTTCACTCCCTCGTTCTTCCAGGCCCTGCCGGAGCGCATCTTCGGCGGGGTGATGAACAATGACACGCTGCTGGCCATTCCCTTCTTCACCTTCATGGGGCTGATCCTCGAGCGCAGCGGCATGGCCGAGGACCTGCTCGACACGATCGGCCAGTTGTTCGGGCCGATCCGTGGCGGCCTGGCGATTGCCGTCATCTTCGTCGGCGCCATGCTCGCCGCGACCACCGGCGTGGTCGCCGCCTCGGTGATCTCGATGGGCCTGATCTCCCTGCCGATCATGCTGCGCTACGGCTACGACCGGCGGCTCGCCTCGGGCGTGATCGCCGCCTCGGGTACCCTGGCGCAGATCATCCCGCCCTCGCTGGTGCTGATCATCATGGCCGACCAGCTCGGCAAATCGGTCGGCGACATGTACAAGGGGGCCATCGTGCCGGGGATGATCCTGACCAGCCTGTATCTGATCTACGTCATCGGCATGGCCATGATCTTTCCGAAGTCCGCTCCGGCGCTGCCGCCGGAAGCACGTACCTTTCGCGAGCCGAACGGCGGGTCGGGTGTGGCTTCGCTGGCCGTCATTACCATGATGGCCGTCGGCGTGGCGGTGTATTGGGCGCAACAGCAGCCGGCCGACAAACCGACCGACGAGCTGATCGTGATTGCGCTGTGCCTGGGCATGGGCGCTGCCTTTCTGATCGCCAGTGCCAACCGCCTGCTGAAACTGCGCCTGCTCTCGCAGATGGCCGAGAAGGTCACCTTCGTGCTGATTCCGC
The DNA here is from genome assembly GCA_964395815.1 of uncultured Methyloversatilis sp. Taxonomy (GTDB): domain Bacteria; phylum Pseudomonadota; class Gammaproteobacteria; order Burkholderiales; family Rhodocyclaceae; genus Sulfuricystis. Next base: position 3,228 of record CAYNCH010000008.1, on the reverse strand, counting down.
CACTGGCGCTGATTTTCCTCGTCCTCGGCACCATCTTCATCGGCGTGGCGACGCCGACCGAAGGCGGCGCCATGGGTGCGACCGGTGCCCTGATCATGGCGCTGTCGCGCAAGCGGCTCAATATCGGCCTGCTCAGGCAGGCCATGGACTCGACGGCGAAATTGACGACCTTCGTCATTTTCATCCTGGTGGGCGCCCGCGTGTTCTCGCTGACCTTCTACGGTGTCGATGGCCATAAATGGGTCGAGCACCTGCTGTCCGACCTGCCGGGCGGCGAGGTCGGCTTCCTGATCGTCGTGAACATCCTGATCTTCCTGCTGGCTTTCTTCCTCGACTTCTTCGAGCTGGCCTTCATCGTGCTGCCGCTGCTCGCGCCTGCGGCGGAAAACCTCGGGATCGATCTGATCTGGTTCGGCGTCCTGATGGCGGTGAACATGCAGACCTCCTTCATGCATCCCCCCTTCGGCTTCGCCTTGTTCTATTTGCGATCCGTCGCCCCGAGCCTGCCCTACAAGGATACGGTCACCGGAAAGATGACCGAGCCGGTGACCACCGGACAGATCTACTGGGGCGCCGTGCCCTTCGTCGTTATCCAGGTCATCATGGTCGGCTTGGTGATTGCCTTCCCGCAAATGGTCGGCCATGATCCCACGCTGACTAATGCCGAACTCGAACACCAGGGCGAGTTGATCGACATCCAGAAAATGATCGAGGAAAGCTCCGAGCCGGAAGAGGCAGAAGCCGAAGCAGCGGAAGAGGAAAGCGAGGCTGCGGAGGGGGCGGAGGAAGAGGCCGCTGCAGACAGCGAAGGCGAGGACAAGACCGCAGACTTCGCGTCGCCGCCGGCCGGCAAGTCGAACTGAAGACGGTTATCGGCGCAGCAAAAAAGAAGCCCCGCACTGCGGGGCTTCTTTTTTGCGGCAAGGCCGCAATGCCGACGGGCGGGATTACTTGATGTTCTTTTGCAGGAAGTCGTCCATGCCCAGTTCCGCCACGGCGAACCAGCGGTTCTGTACCTTCTGGTACTTGAGGTACTCGTCGTAGATCTTCTTGAAGGCGGGGTTCTTCGACGACTCGTCGTTGTACAACTGGACAGCCGACTTGTAGGCGGCGTCGATAACCGCCTTGGGGTACTTGCGGAGCTTGACACCCTGGCCGACCAGACGCAGCAGTGCCGCCGGGTTCTTGTGGTCGTATTCGGCCATCATGGTGACGTTGGCCTCGTAGGCGGCGGCCTGGAAGACCTCCTGGTATTCCTTCGGCAACTTGGCCCAGGCATCCTTGTTCACGAAGAAATGGATGACGGGACCTGGCTCCCACCAGCCCGGGAAGTAATAGTTCTTGGCAACCTTGTAGAAGCCCAGTTTCTCGTCGTCATAGGGGCCGACCCACTCGGCGCCGTCGATCGTGCCCTTTTCCAGCGCGGGGTAGATGTCGCCACCGGCGATCTGCTGCGGCACCACGCCCAGACCGGCAAAGACGTTGCCGCCGAGACCGGCGATACGCATCTTGAGGCCCTTGACGTCCTTGAGGCTCTTGATTTCCTTGCGGAACCAGCCGCCCATCTGTACGCCGGTGTTGCCGCCGGCAAAGGACAACACGTTGTAGTTGGAATAGAACTCATCGAGCAGCTTCTGGCCGCCGCCGTAGTAGATCCAGGCGTTCATCTGGCGCGCGTTCATGCCGAAGGGCACGGCGGTGCCGAAGCCGAAGGTCTTGTCCTTGCCGACGTAGTAGTAGGAACAGGTGTGGCAGCATTCGACGGTACCGTTCTGCGTGACGTCGAGGGCCTGCAGGCCAGGGGCGATCTCGCCGCCGGCGAAGACCTGGATGTCGAACTTGCCGCCGGTCATGGCGCGCACACGATTGGCCAGCACTTCTGCACCGCCGTAGATGGTGTCGAGGCTCTTGGGGAAGCTCGAGGTCAGGCGCCACTTGACGGCGGCCTGGGCATTGACCACCGCAGGGGCTGCGCCTGCAGCCAGGATGCCGGCCACACCGGCGCCTTGCAGAAACTTGCGACGTTCCATAAATCGTCTCCTTGGGTTTATTGTGTTACGCCCCGCGAGTGCGGGGCGATGCCGAAATACTACACCCAAAGAAATGCGCCAGACGACTCAACTTCCTGCCACGGTCATGCGGTTAACCACAATAGAACCGACGGTGCGCGAGCCACGCGTGACCGTGTCGCGGCCGATGGCCTCGATACCGGCGAACATGTCGCCCAGCTTGCCCGCGATCGTGATTTCATGCACCGGATAGGCGATTTCGCCTTTGTCGATCCAATAGCCGGCGGCGCCGCGCGAGTAATCTCCGGTGACGTAATTGATGCCATGGCCGAGCAGTTCGGTGACCAGCAGTCCGGTACCCATCTGCTTCAGCAGCCCGGCAAAATCGTCCGGTGCGTCGGGGCTGGGGGCGACGATCAGGTTATGGCTGCCGCCGGCGTTACCGGTGGTTTCCATGCCCAGTTTGCGGGCGGTATAAGTCGACAGGAAATAACCCTGCAGTACGCCGTTTTGGACCACGCGACGATCGCGGGTGGCCACGCCGTCATCGTCGAACGGACTGGAAGCGAGGCCTTTGATCAGGTGCGGGCGTTCGTCGATATTCATCCACTTCGGAAAGATGCACTTGCCCAGCGCGTCGACGAGGAAGCTGGATTTGCGATAGAGGCTTCCGCCGCTGACGGCATGCACGAAGCTGCCGATCAGCATGGCGGCCAGCGGTGCCTCGAACATCACCTTGCACTGCCGCGTCTTGAGCTTGCGCGCGCCGAGTCTCGATAGCGCACGTCGGGCGGCATAGTCGCCGATGACCTCCGGGGAGGCGAGATCGGCCGGGTCGCGCCAACCCGAGTACCAGTCGTCGCGCTGCATGTCCTTGCCCTGGGTGGCGATCGGCACACAGGAGATGAAATGGCGCGACGAGGGGAAACCGCCCATGAAACCGAGGCTGTTGGCCGAAACGAAATGGGCTGCATGGGCCGAGACCGTTGCGCCTTCCGAATTGGCGACCTGCGGGCTGACCGCGAAGGCGGCTGCCTCGCTGCGGCGGGCAATGTCGATGGCCTGTTCGATCGACAGATCCCAGGGGTGGTACAAGTCGAGATCCATCCGGCTGGCGGCATCGGTGGCCAGCCGTTCCGGTTCCGGCAGGCCGGCACAGGGGTCTTCAGCGGTAAAGCGAGCGATCGAAACCGCTGCCTCGACAGTCGCTTTCAGGGCG
>CAYNCH010000007.1:13931-18398 GCA_964395815.1 uncultured Methyloversatilis sp. | reverse complement strand
AAAGATCTGTTGCTGCTCAGCAGCGAAGAGGGCCGCATTATACGTAGTTCCAACCCCCCGTCAACACCCCCTTTAAAAAAAGTTTCAACCAAGGGTCAGCTCAAGGTAACCCGCGCAAACTTCCGCTTGCCGACTTGCAGCACCACAACATCACCACTCATCAGGATCAATGACCTATCGCTCACTTTTTCACCATTGAGCCTGACACCTCCTGCATCAATCAAGCGCAATGCCTCGGAGGTGCTAGACACTAGCTGAGCTTGCTTCAACACCTGCGAAACCGGGCCTGCAGAGATACACATTTCAGGCATATCTTCCGGGAGTGCGCCTCGCTGAAAGCGCGCACGGAACTCCTCCATAGCGCTGTCTGCCGCACGCAAATCATGAAATCGCTCAACCAACTCATGTGCCAACAACATCTTTGCATCACGCGGGTTGGCCCCTTCAGCAACCCCCCGCCTCAACCCCGCAATCTCCCACTCAGACCTAAACGACAGAAGATCAAAGTAACGCCACATCAAGTCATCCGATATGGACATTAATTTTCCGAAAATTTCACGTGGCGATTCAGCGATACCTACATAGTTACCTAAAGATTTGGACATCTTGTTATGTCCGTCCAGTCCCTCAAGTAGCGGCATAGTCATAATGCACTGCGGATTTTGGCCATAGTGCTTTTGTAACTCCCGGCCCATCAACAAATTGAATTTCTGGTCAGTTCCGCCCAACTCGACATCAGCCCTGAGGGCTACCGAGTCGTATCCTTGGCACAATGGATACAGGAATTCGTGGACAGCAATCGGCTGATTGTTAGCAAATCGTTTTTCAAAATCATCTCGCTCCAGCATACGTGCAACGGTATAGCGGGCTGCCAACTTGATGATTCCAGCACTCCCCAAATCATTGAACCAAGTGGAGTTGTAGCAGACCTCGGTCTTGCCAGGATCAAGGATCTTGAACACTTGCTCTTGGTAGGTCAAAGCATTCTGCTGGACCTGCTCCCTAGACAAAGGCGGGCGAGTTGAATTTTTGCCTGTCGGATCCCCAATCATCCCAGTGAAATCGCCGATCAAAAACAATATATGATGGCCCAACTCTTGAAAATGGCGCAGTTTGTTGATCAGGACGGTATGGCCCAAGTGCAAATCAGGTGCCGTCGGATCAAATCCGGCCTTCACGCGCAAGGGGTGCGATGACTTGAGCCGCTCCACAAACTCCGCCTCAACCAACAACTCATTCGCTCCACGCTTCAGTATTCCTAACTCTTTTTGCATATCGGACATGCCAATCCCACTTATCTCAATAGGTTATTGTTTGATATGATTACACTTTTCAATGCAATACAGTCAAGGTCTTATGAAACCAATTCTAAACCAAGGTGTTCATAGCCACCCCAGTCGGACCAGAAGCATCCGATTAGCATACACAGCGGCGGGGTTGATGCTTCTGGGCATGGCAGTTGCCTTCGGCACATCGCCCTCTACCAATGTGTATCTAGGCACCTTTGATGATGTAATTGAGTCCGCAACGAGCCCTGTTGCAGTCCGGATAGCCACAGATCCTCAAGGACTTGCAAGAGAAGCCCGCATAGATCGGGGCGACACCGTCTCCAGTCTGCTAGACAAATTAGGGATACAAGATCAGAGCTTTCGAACTTATCTTTACTCAAACGACGAGGCTGACCCTCTTTTTCGGCAATTAGCTCCAGGGAAGACAGTCAGTGCAGAAATCCTGCCCGACGGGAAGATTTTGTCTCTTCGTTTTCCACTCAATGGAAAAGGAGACTCAGCGCTCCATATTGAACAGATCGACAATGAGTTCGTCGCCAGTACAAATCAATTGGCGTTAGATACGAGAGTCGTCTCACAGTCCGCCTCGATCCGTCACTCGCTCTTCGCAGCGGCCGATGAAGCCAGCATACCCGACGATATCGCTATCGGGCTTGCCGAGATTTTCGGCGGAGAGATTGATTTCCATCGCGACTTGCGCAAAGGCGACAGTTTTACTGTTACCTACGAAGTCGAGGAGCTATCGGGAAAACCTGTACGTTCGAGACGTATTCTGGCAGCAGAGTTCGTCAATGACGGAAAGTCCCATCTAGCGTTCTGGTTTGCTGATGACGAAAAGGGTGGATACTACTCTGCCGAAGGAACCACCTTGCGAAAGGCGTTCTTGCGATCTCCACTTGAATTTTCCAGGATCACATCAGGCTTCTCGACGGCCCGATATCATCCCGTCCTGCAAAAGGTAAGGGCTCATCGAGGTATTGATTATGCTGCCCCTACAGGAACCCGAGTAAGAGCAACGGGGGATGGCGTCATCAGCTTTGCCGGAACACAAGGGGGATATGGCAAAGTGGTGTCGATCCGCCATGCCGGCAACAGAGAGACGCTTTATGGCCACCTGTCTGGCTTTGCCACAGCAGTCAAAGTAGGCAAGCAAATAGCTCAAGGTGAAACCATAGGCTACGTGGGTGCCACTGGCTTGGCTACCGGCCCTCACTTACACTATGAATTCAGGGTTGGCGGCATCCATCGCAATCCATTGACCATCACCCTTCCGCCTGCAGCTCCATTGAAAGCGGAAGCATTGCAGGCATTTCGCTCTCAAGTCAGTGATTTATTGGATCGAATGGTTGTAACCAAGGGGTTTCAACTAGCGAAGCTGGACTGATATCAGCCCTCTCCAGAACTGGAAACTTGGGACAAATGAATATATTGCAGCACTCATTGTCCCATCCTGCCCCCCCAGCAGTTGCATGGCCAAATTAGGTTGAGAAGGATGACCCGCATCCACAAGTGCTTACAGCATTTGGATTTTTGATGACGAACTGAGCACCTTGCAATCCTTCGCTATAGTCGATCTCGGCACCTACAAGGTATTGAAAGCTCATTGAGTCGATCAGCAAGGTTACGCCATTCTTTTCCATCACAGTATCATCTTCATTCGTAGTCTCATCGAAAGTGAAACCGTACTGAAACCCGGAACAGCCACCACCGGTCACGAACACCCGTAGCTTGAGTTGAGGGTTTCCCTCCTCAACAATCAGCTCTTTCACTTTATTTGCTGCATTGTCAGTAAATAAAAGCGGCACAGAAATATCTGGGGCATTCATCTTGTTCTCCTAAGTAGTTGACTTCCCAATATGGGGCAATCTTGTACGACTTCAATGACTTGATGCCAATTTCAGCTCTACCGACTTCGCCTCGTTAGCATCCACACAATGCACAAGTCGCCCTTGCACAATGGCGCCCAAATGCATCTCTATTTTGTTGTATTCAACATCACCAGTAACCTTGGCACACGGTTGCAACTCAAGAAACTCCGTAGAGCGTATAGGTCCGTTGATGGCTCCATTCACCACCAAGTGTGCGACATTGACCTCACCATCGACACAAGCATGCTCACTCAATACCAAGGTTCCGGGTTGATCATCAACCGTCCGGACACTTCCCTTGATCTCTCCATCAATGCGCAAGCCCCCTGTAAAAATAACATTGCCCTCTACCGTTGTTCCTGCTCCGATCAAACTGTCAATTTTGCTGTTGGGCTTGCTTGTTTTATTGAACATTCACTAGATCCTCTACAGAAATCCGCCTTGTCGCCTTCAACTTCCCGCTTTCCATGACTCTGACCTCAACCCCAGCAAGCGGATAATCTTTGGGCAACCTAAAGACCCCATCAATTTTTCTGAAGTTACGCAGGTTGATTTCATATTGACCCGAGACGTCCCGCTCCTTGCCTTCAAAAAGAATCATAGCATCACGACTTCCTTGACGAGGTGTAACGAGTATCTGTAAAGCGAAACGTCCCTCCTTCCCCCGTCTCGCGCCTTGAAGCGCAATCAAAAAGCTATAGCGGTACAGCCCTTCCGGCTCGTAGCGAATGATCAGTTGATCAAGAGAAACCTCGTCGCCGGACTTTCCCTCAAGCCGTGAAATCCGTTCAAATACTGCAAGTTGCTCCTTTAACTCGTCATTTTCCTTTGACAACAAACTATTCTTATCGGTAAGTAGTTTCTGGGCAGCCTGCTCAATTTGCAGTTTTCCTTCACTCGCAGCAAGTAGTCCGTTGAGGCGTGCAACTTCCTCCTGTAGCACTCTATTTTCTACATCAGCCTTTTCCAAGAGTTGGGCCACTTTATTGTGATCATAGCCCGCCTGCCGCCTGCCGGTATCAAATGCCCATATGGCAAGGCCGAAGGAGACCAAAATTGCTCCGACCGCAGCGACAACCCTGAAATACCAAGGAATGTGGCTGCGGACTGAAACTTGCGGGGCAAAAATTCCGAAGCGCCCACGCAACCTTCTAAGTATCAAGGTAAAACGGGAAGCAGTTCGAGTCCAAGACATTCATCAAAACCGAACATAAGGTTCATGTTTTGCACCGCCTGCCCAGCCGCTCCCTTTACCAGATTGTCAATCACGGAAAGCACCACAAGGGTATTCCCTCCCTGTGGGCGATGGA